>JABUEV010000163.1 GCA_013314865.1 Bacteroidales bacterium
TTACAAACTGGTTTACAACAATTTTTCTGTTGACAGAATGAGACTTATGGGATTTGCCCTAAGTCAGAGAATGGAAATCCTGCCTGAATTTAAAAGTGCATATATTTACCTGACGAAAGAAGATCTTGTAAAATTCAATCATGTAAAAGGAGATACTGAGGGTTTTGTAAATCTGCCCTTATCGATTAAAAACATCTTTTTCTCAACGCTTTTTATTGAGAAGGATAATTTTGTAAAACTTTCGTTCCGCTCAAGGGGAAAATTTCCTGTGAATGAATTTGCGTCAAGATACTTTTCGGGAGGAGGTCACCTGAATGCATCAGGTGGCGAATATTATGACACTCTTGAAAATACGATTAAATATTTCAAAAGCATCCTGAAAGAAATTTACCGGGAGATTGATGAGTAGAAGTATTTTATCCATAGTACTGCTTTTTTTATTTTTTGTGCTATTGGCAACAACTTCATCATGCAATGGCAGACCGGAACAAACAGGCACAATGAAAAAGCCCGGATCGGATGAAATGGCTGAACTGAATGCATTTCTTGTCCAGAAGGACAGGGAAAGGATTGAAAATTATATTCTCCGAAAAAACCTTAAAATGTCTGAGACGGAAACAGGTTTATGGTATTCTGTAATCAAAGAGGGAAATGGAGAATATTTAACTGATAATGATCTGATCGTACTTGAATATGAATGCTCTCTCCTCGACGGGACAATTTGTTACTCCTCAGATGAGTCGGGGCCTAAGGAAATTGTAATCGGAAAAACAAAGATTGAACAGGGCCTTGACCAGGGTCTCAGGATGCTGAAAAGAGGATCGGAGGCAATTCTTATTATCCCTCCGTTTCTGGGATATGGATTTGTCGGCGACGGCGGAAAAATCCCCCCCAGATCAATTATCGTTTATAAAATCAAAATATTGAAATAACAGAATGGAATAAAATTTGCGGCTAATTTGGAAATTTATAATTATGGAAAATAAAAAGATTAAATTTTTTCAGACAGCTCTCATAGGCATAACGATTTTATTTATTGCCTCCTGTAGTATCAATACAGAAAAGTATGAACAAGAGGAGGAAATGGCTATTCAAAACTTTCTTTCCTTAAATCCTGATCTAAATTTTGAACTTAAGCCAAGCGGACTCTATTATCTGGATGTGCTCGTAGGAACAGGTCCTCAGGCGGAAACTCATGATACATTTTATGTTAAATTCACAGCCAGATACCTTGGCGGAGGATTGTTTGATACGAATGTCGGGACAGATGACACACTCATTTATCCTGTCAATGAGGGGAAGGTTATTGCAGGCCTCGACGAGGGGATCACATACATGAAAGAAGGCGGCAAGTCAAGAATGCTTATTCCTTCAAAGCTTGCCTTCGGAAGCACCGGAACATATTTTATCCCTGGATATACTCCCCTTCTGTTTGATGTTGAGCTTGTCCGTCTGAAAAAAGGCCCTGGCAATTAATGCCGGCTCTGCAAAATAAAAATAACCTGCCTCTTTCTTATATCAGGAATTTCTTTTTTCCACTGGCTGATTTTCTTTGTTTTTATAAATTCAGAAGGAAGTGTTACGTCGGCTGCGATGCAGAGCATGGTGTCATTATTGCAGGTATTCAGGATCGATTCAAGCATTTGCTGGTTCCTGTAGGGTGTTTCCATGAAAATCTGGGAGTAACCAGATCTTGATGTTTTTTCCAGATCTCTTATCTTCATTTCTCTTTCGGTCCTGTTTACCGGCAAATAACCGTTGAACGAGAACCGTTGCCCGTTCAGTCCAGAAGCTATAAGAGCAAGTATTATGGAAGAGGGACCGCTTAAGGGAATGACTTCAATGTTTCTTTCATGTGCGAGTGAAATAAGACGTGACCCCGGATCTGCTATGCCGGGAAGTCCGGCTTCGCTCATCAAACCTGTATCAGCCCCTTCCTCAACCTTTTTTAACAAGCCTGATATTTCCGAATCAGGCGTGTTAACATTTAGCTCCCTGAATAGAGCCTCATCAACAGGAAAATCCTTGTCAATCAGTTTTAAATGTCTTCTTGCGCTACGTATATCCTCAACAATAAAGTTACGTAATGACTTTGTTATGCATATAACCTCTTCAGGAATTGTCTTCCGGAAATCTGAACTGCCCAGAGTAACAGGAATAAGAAAAATTCGGCCTGACACGTAAGTTAAAATTTTTATAAAGATAAAAATTAGCAGTCAGATTCTGAAAACCTTAATATGTTATTGTCTGTTTGTTATTTTTAAATTAGGTTTGTCAATTAATATCTGACAGCTTTGAAGATTACTTTTTTAGGCACCGGAACCTCTCAGGGAGTGCCGGTCATAGCATGTGAATGCCCGACCTGCCTTTCGGATGACGAAAAAGATAAAAGGCTTCGTACTTCCTTGCTTGTTGAAAAAGGCGAGACTACTGTTGTGTTTGATGCCGGGCCAGATTTCAGACAGCAGATGCTAAGGGAAAAAGTTAAAAAACTGGATGCTATCATTCTTACTCATGAGCATAAGGATCATATCTCAGGCATGGACGATGTCCGCGCTTTTAATTATATAAGCAAAGACGCAATCGATATCTATGCCGAAGAAAGAGTACAGAAAGCTGTAAGAAAAGAATACTCTTATGTTTTTGCCGAGTACCAGTACCCCGGCATTCCTAAAATGAGATTAAACACAATAGATGACTTCAGCTTCAATGTTAAAGAAATCTCATTAATCCCGATAAGGGTTTTTCATTACCGTTTGCCTGTCTATGGCTTTAGAATAGACGATTTTGCATATATTACTGATGCCAACTATATACCTGAGGAAAGCAAGGAAAAGTTGTTTGGTATTAAGTATTTGGTTATAAATGCCCTGAGAAAGGAAAAGCATATCTCTCACTTCAGCCTAAGAGAGGCAATTGATATAATAAGGGAAATCTCGCCTCGCAAAGCCTTCATAACGCACATAAGCCATCAGATGGGCAAATATGAAGATGTTTCCCGCGAATTGCCGCCAAATGTCGTTCTGGCTTACGACAGACTCCAGATAAATTATGAATGATGAGCTGGCTTAATAAGGTTTTGTTATCTCCTTCTGTAACTCTTGTACAGCTTTTTTTGATAGGTTTTTGAGAAGAAATACTTGTTTCTCCCAAGTTGTGATGCATTTAAAGACGAAGCCTTGCTTCTTTTTGCATAATAGGGATTTTGCCTGGAAGTAGCACATGATAAAGTCAGGATTACCACCAGAAAAATAAAACTTGCCTTGACCGCACTGATCAGCTTTATCCCTTTTATCGTTTTCATCACTTTGACCAGTTTAATAATTAGCGTTATTTCTTCAATTCAGCAGTCATATGATATTCTTAAAGCTCTCAAAACAATTGCTTTAATCAGGCCAATGTCTTATATTGCATAAAATTATTCATTACCATAATCTTCAGGATATGATTTCAAAATACCCTGTATTCCGGGATATTTTATTTATGTTGCTGTTTTTCCCGACCTCTGCAATTTCTCAGAATGTTGTAAAGTTGAATATTCCGGATACTCTTGTTCTGACATCATCAGGTGTTCATTTGTCTGATAGTGTTAACCTTACATTTAAACGGAAAAGACCGGTAATTAGTTTCCTGGCAGACGAAAAAATCTATGATTCTGATGATGTAACTGCAATCAGAGTAAATGAAAAGTACATTCTTAATTTTGCAGACAGGATAAAAGTGACATTTGGTGAAACAGATTCTTTCCCTCTTTACTGGGACGGGGAATTGATTTTTGAAAATATCTCTGCAGATACTATATCAATAAGTAATGTGATTCCTTTTTCAGCAGATGAGCAGACTGTTTACATTACCGGAAAAGGTCCGTGGGATCTTGCAAGAGCCTGGCTTTTTCGTCCGGGGTTCAGCCCTGTAAGAGTCATACTGCCTGACAATGCATGGGAACTGGGCTATGTATCCTTCGAAGCTGAAGGGGGTTATTCTGTTTGTGCAGTTACAAGAAGGAAAAATACAGAAGGCGGCCAAAGACAGAGATACCAGACAGTTCTGCCTCCGGGAGCAAAAGTGACATACACAATGTATGCTGATGTGTTTAAAGGAGCCTGGCAGGATGGATTGCGCCTGATGTTCCGTGACCGGTACCTTTATGACCTTGAAAAATTTGATAATTCTCTCTTCGAAAGGACTGATCTTCAGTGGATAAAGGAGTGCTACCTGATTGTCCTTCAGATGGCCTGGGACAGGGAATTCTATGACAGACTATCGGGAAAATATACCTTCCCCGAAGTTATTAAAAAAGGTATTGAACAATTAGGATTTATTGATATTTATGGAATCTGGCCTACATGGCCAAGACTTGGGCTTGATCAGCGAAATCAGTGGGACATGTACCGTGACCTGCCCGGAGGAGTAAATCAGCTGAGAAGCTTTGCAAAGATGGCACAACAGGCTGGCACAAAATTCTTTATAGCATATAATCCATGGGATAACAGTACCAGGAAAGAAGACCACTATAAGGGAATGGCAAGATTAATAAGCGAGACCGGTGCAGATGGTGTTGTGCTGGATACCAGAGGCAGTTCAAGCCGTGAATTGCAGAATGCTGCTGACAGCGTCAGAAAAGGAGTGATAATGTATTCAGAAGGAATGGCAATAGTTAAGGATATGCCTGGAATAATCTCAGGCAGAGTACACAATGCAATATATTACAGCCCGGAACTCAACCTGAACAAGTTGATAAAACCCGATTTTTCAATCTTCAGGGTATGTGATGTAGGAGAGGACCAGAACCACCGCGAAATTGCCATCGCTTTTTTCAACGGTTACGGCACAGAACTGAATATGTTCAGGCCCGGGAAAAGGGATGAAAATTATCTGTCTGACCTTGATTTCCTCTCACGTACAACATTCATATTGAGGCAAAACAATGACGCTTTTCTCGATAATGACTGGACTCCCCTAATAGAGACACTTGGCGATAAGATCCATGTAAACAGATGGAGAGCCCCGGGAAAGACTCTGTACACTATTTTGAATATGAGGCCAGAGGGCTATTCAGGAAGACTTTTCAGAGTGGAAAGGGAAAATGATGAGCATGTTGTTTCTCTGTGGAATCATGAAAATGTGGAGATTGTGTCTGAAAACGGAATCGAATATGCAGTTATTACTGCAGAAGGATGGCCAGATGCATATTCAGGAACCAGGAAAGAAGGCTCTGTGGATTGTATAGCTGTTTTTAAGAATGTACTAAATTCAAAACTCTATGGCGATTCTTTGTACGTAAAGAAGCCGGCCAAAGGACACATGACTGTCTGGAAAGGCAACCCGTCGTACGCTAATAAAGGAATTGAACTGAAGATTCTGAACGACACAGTCTTAAGAATAAACGATCTGTTCGGATTTTATGAAGGGAAAATTGTACTTCAACTTACAGATGGCAAAAGACTGATTGATGAGAATATTCATCACCTTCGAGGGGGAAAACCATGGCTGATAAGTAAACAGGTAAAAACAGTCAGAGCCACCGGAATACCATCCGATATGGTACTTATACCCGGTGCAGAGTTTTCGTACAAGGTGACAACTGAAGAAGATTTTATACCTTATCCGGAAGTTAGCGATGTGACAGTAAAGATCGACAGCTTTCTGATTGACAAATACCCGGTTACAAATGTTCAATACTATGAGTTTTTAATTAATACAGGATACAGGCCATCTGATACAGTAAATTATCTCAGACATTGGAAATCCGGAATATATCGCCCCGGACAGGAACGCTATCCTGTGGTATATATCAGCTATGAGGATGCCTCTGCATATGCCAAATGGGCAGGTAAAAGGTTGCCTTCAGAAGCTGAGTGGCAGCTTGCAGCCCAGGGAACAGACGGAAGAAAATGGCCTTGGGGTAATGATTTCCATGGAACTAATTGCAACAATGCTTTTGACAGATCAACACCCGTGGACGCATTTCCCAAAGGACAAAGCCAGTACGGGGTTATGGATCTGGTTGGCAATGTGTGGCAGATGACAAATGATATGTATTTCAACGGGTCATACTACATGATTGTCATCAGAGGAGGGAGCTATTACAAACCTGATACAAA
>JABUEV010000164.1 GCA_013314865.1 Bacteroidales bacterium
AGTAACCTCCAGTGAGGTGTATCCAACGAACGAGAATACAAGTACTGAATTTGCTGAAGCTACAGAAATAGTATATCTTCCGTCAGCATCTGATATTGCTCCGTTAGTTGTCCCTTTTTCTACAATATTTACTCCCGGCAGGGCCTGGCCTTTATCATCAGTGACACGGCCAGAGATAATTTTTTGCTGATCGTTGTTTTCCTTTAAGCCTGCCTTTTCATCAGGCCTGGATGACACAGCAAAAGTCTGCAAAGATCCTGACAGCAATAAGAAAATAACCGTCAGTCCCAGTACTATCCTTATTTTTTTAAAATACGATAGTAATGAAATAAAATTTGGAAATTGTTTTGCCATTAAGGTAAATGTTAGGTTAGTAAATGCTTTAAGGCTATCAAATAAGAAAGCTGGAATTGATAATTGACGTAGCAAGCTTACGTCTAATAGAGGTAGGTTTTTCCCATAGGCAGGCAGTTGGTTAAATGATACATTAGTCAGGTCCAGGTAAACGAATATAATAAAAAAAATTAAAAACAGCAAGCTCATTTTGGTGCAAAAGTGTCAATTACCATTTATTTTTTTAATCAAAATCTTACATTTGATAACAATTAGCACACTTAAAATTTGAAATCAAAATCGCCTTTAATGAGCTGTGATATTTTCAAAAACAATATTTTGTCTGTTATCTGAAATGAAAAGGTCAATCCCGTTAATTATTTTGCTTTCCCTTGTTTTTTCATGTAAACCTGTAGATAAGGCAATTGAAAATAATGAGTTACTTACTCTGCTGTCACCTTCAGCTACCAATGTTGATTTTGTGAATCAGCTAACAGAAACCGAGCAGTTTAACATTATCCAGTATCTTTATTTTAATGATGGTGCAGGAGTTGCGGCTGGCGACATAAATAACGATGGCTTGACTGACCTGTTCTTCACATCAAATCAGAATCCGAACAGACTATATCTTAACAAGGGCAATCTTGTATTTGAGGATATAACCGATAAAGCGGGTGTTGCCGGCAGTGGTGACTGGAAAACCGGTGTCACCATGGCTGACGTAAACGGTGATGGATTTCTGGACATATATGTTTGTCAGGTAGGCAATTATAAGGTTGTTCACGGGAAAAACCAGCTATTCATAAATAATGGTGACCTTACTTTTACAGAAAAGGCCCATGATTACGGAATTGATTTTCAGGGCTTCTCGACACAGGCTGCGTTCTTTGACTTTGACCTTGACGGCGACCTTGATATGTATCTTTTAAACCATTCCGTACATACTTCCTATAGTTATGGTGCTGTTAATCTGCGCCTTGAGCATGACTCTCTTGCAGGTGATATACTGTTCAGAAATGAAGATATTAACGGAAAGCGTTTTTTTAATGACATAACAGAAGAGGCAGGTATATTTAACAGTCAGATTGGATATGGACTGGGAGTAAATATTTGCGACATTAATAACGATGGCTTTCCGGATATTTATATATCGAATGACTTTCATGAAGATGATTACCTATATATAAATAATGGTGATGGCACTTTTACAAACAGATTTAAAGAATTTATTCAACATACAACCAGATCATCCATGGGCAATGATGTAGCTGATTTCAACAACGATGGTCTTCTGGACATAATTGTTCTGGACATGCTTCCGGAAGAGGAAAAGATACGCAAGCAATCAGGAGGAGAGGATGATTATGAACTATACCTTATAAAACTGGATTTAGGGTACGGCTACCAGTTTGTTCGCAACAACCTTCAGCTCAATCTAGGCGAAGGAATGTTCAGTGAGATTGGCCGGTTATCCGGAATATATGCCACTGACTGGAGCTGGTCTCCTTTATTCTGCGATGTCAACAATGACGGATTGAAAGATATTTTTATTACCAATGGCATATACCGGAGGGCAAATGATTTGGATTACATAAAATTTCTGACAGAGAATGACTTTTTTTCTGCTGAGTACAATAAAGATACGCCTGACAAGGTGCTTTATGAGAAAATGCCGCTATATCCTTACTATAACTATATCTACAGAAACAACGGAGATCTTACATTCACCAATATGGCTAAAGAATGGGGGATTAATACACGTTCATATTCAAATGGATCTGCTTATGCTGATCTTGACAACGATGGGGATTTGGATCTTATAACCAATAACATTAATGAACCCGCCTATATTTATAGAAATAATGCTAGTGAAAAGCTGAAAAATAATTTCCTGTCAATAGTACTTAAAGGGGAAGGTTTAAATAAAAATGCAATCGGAACTCGTGTTACATTATATTATCAGAGCCGGATACAAGTCGTTGAATCCTTCCCGACAAGGGGCTTTATGTCGGCAAGTGCAGGCGACCTTCATTTTGGACTTGGCGCTGTTGGTTCGATTGATTCTCTGGTAGTACGATGGCCTGACCTCTCAGAACAGGTGATAACAAATGTCAGTGCCAACCAGCATATCATTCTGGATATAAAAGAAGGTAAAAAAACTCTCCGGGATATTTCTGTCGACAAAGAAAAAAAGAAGCTTCTGCTTAAAACTCAAATACCCGGCCTGGAGTTCAGGCATAAGGAAGACCCTTTCCTGGGTTTCAAACATGAGCTTCTTGTTCCCCACAACCTTTCAGCAGAAGGACCGGCACTTGCTGTTGCGGATTTTAACGGTGACGGTAAGGATGATCTGTTTGCAGGGGGTGCCAAAGGACAGATTTCGGCAATATTCATGCAAAATGAAGATGGTTCATTCAGGCAAGTAAAACTGCCTGAATTAATAATAGACATGGAATCTGAGGACGTTGATGCGACAGCCTTTGACGCTGATGGAGATGGTGACCAGGATCTGTATATCGTAAGGGGAGGTTCTGAGTCTCTTACAGGTAATCCATTGTTGCAAGACAAACTGCTTGTTAATGACGGTAAAGGTGGATTTAAAGAGAGCTCAAAGGGATCACTGCCATACTCCGCGTATAATGGTTCATGTGCTCGACCCTGTGACTTTGACAAAGATGGTGATATGGATCTGTTCGTGGGTTCAAGATCAGTCCCGGCAGCATATGGCTTGTCTGCTAATCAACTTCTTCTGGAAAATGACGGCCATGGAAACTTTAAAGATGTGACAGATTCCAGAATGAAAAACCTGACAAGGATTGGAATGGTGACTGATGGATGCTGGACAGATTACGACCAGGATGGAGACCAGGATCTTATTATTGTTGGTGAGTGGATGAAAGTAACTGTGCTGAGAAATGACAATGGCAGATTCACAGATAAAACCCGCCAGGCAGGGCTATACGATACCTCAGGATGGTGGAATTGCATTGAGGCCGCTGATATTGACAATGACGGCGACATGGATTTGATATGCGGCAATTTGGGATTGAATTCCATTTTAAAGGCTTCTGTAAAAGAACCTGTTGAAATATATATCAAGGATTTTGACAACAATGGCACTATAGAAAATCTGATCTGCTCATACCAGAACGGGATAAGTTATCCTGTACCCTCATTAGACGAATTAGCCAGCCAGATTCCATATTTGAAAAATAAGTTCCCCAATTATTACGATTTTGGAGGGAAGACAGCAAGAGATATTTTCAGTGCAGAAATATTAAAACATTCTGTTAAAAAAGATGCTGTTCTTCTTGAAAGCTGTATTTTTTTGAATAATGGAAAAGGAACTTTCCAAATTTTAAAACTGCCGATTGAAGCTCAGTTTTCTCCTGTACGCGATATTCTGGTTCATGATCTGGACAAAGACGGGAAGGCCGACCTTGTTCTGGTGGGGAATGACTATACCGCAAAGCCAACTTATGGCCGGTATGATGCCAGTTATGGGTGGTGTATATTAAACAGGACTCCTGATGGATTTAAAACACTGACTCCGCCTGAAAGTGGTTTTAAAGTAACTGGAGATGCCAGAAAGGTTCTGACTGTCAACATCCTGAATAAACAATACCTTATAGTCGGTGTTAATGATAAAGACATTCAATTGTTCGAATGCTTAAAATGAACCTTTGCAGTCAGTGCCAGCCGGACGACGTTATTATACCCGGAGGCAGAACGTCATCTTAATTAATGTCTGATAGAGTTAATGCATGATTTTTTAGCAAAATATTCCGGAATAAAATAAACCGGATTAATATCGTTTAGTTTATTTTATGATGCTCATCCCTGGCAAAAATCATCATTTTCAATTCTGACCTTTTGTTCTGGTGACTTAAGGTAATATCTGAAGATTTAAAGTCATTCCTGTAAAAGACTTCAAAGGAAAATAACTGATCGAAGTTGATGTTTCATCTTAAGGAAATTAAAATCCCAGATCCGGAGATTAAAAAAAGATTAAAAAAAGTTTATTCAGAGGATAATATTTAATTTTTTTTTTTATACTTTTGAGTATAACCTGAGTTCTGAAAAGAAATAAGATACCTGACCTGATCTATATGCGCCCAATCAACTCTTTATTCGTGTTTTCAATTTAAATATCCACATATTACGATAACCATTTTTAACTAACCTAATAAACTACATTATGCAGACATTGCAATTTCCCAAATTTTTATGGAGGAGACTATTGTTTTCTCTTTTCCTCTGCAGTTTTGCAGTGATGTCTTTGTTCGCGCAACAAAGAACGGTACGGGGGGTAGTGACCTCAGAATCAGAAGGTCCTCTCCCGGGCGTGAATGTTGTGGTTAAGGGCACCACGACAGGGATGCAGACTGACATTAATGGGCAGTACAGTATTAATGTTCCCGGTCCGGAGGCAGTCCTTGTATTTTCTTTTGTCGGATACACTCCACAGGAGGTTACTGTTGGCAACCAGACAACTATCAATGTTGAACTTGTTCCTGCAGTCAGCGCACTTGGCGAAATCGTTGTTACAGGTTACAGCCAACAGCGTAAAAAGGAGATCACCAGTTCAATTGCCAATGTAAAATCGGATGAATTCAACAAAGGATATGTTAGTCGTCCTGAGCAGTTGATTATAGGTAAAGTCGCCGGTTTGTCGTTAAGCAGACCCGGAGGCAATCCTAATGAAGGCTATAATATACGCCTCAGGGGATTAAGCACAATCGGTGCCAATACTCAGCCATTGATTGTGGTAGACGGGGTGCTTGGAGCATCTCTTGAAAATGTCGATCCAAACGACATTGAATCCATGAGTGTCCTTAAAGACGGTTCGGCTGCGGCAATTTACGGAACCAGGGGGTCCAGCGGTGTAATCATTGTTACCACTAAAAAAGGGAAAAAAGGAACCTCTGTAATTGATTACAATGGTTATGTAACTGCTGAAATGGTAGCCAAAACAACACCTGTTATGACCGCTGCAGAATGGAGAGCCCTTTCGGCTGAGCTGGAAGCAGGAACAGATTTTGGGGCCAGCACCGACTGGTTCAAGGAGACTACCCAGACCGCCCTTTCGCATACTCATAACCTTGCCATTTCAGGCGGCTCAGAAAACTCAAGCTACAGGGCATCCATTAATTACCATGATTCAAAAGGTATTATAATCAATACAGGCCGTAAACAGCTGAACGGAAGAATAAACTTTACACAGAAAGCTCTGAATAACAAACTGACCATGGAAGTCAATGTTGGAGCAACAGATGTTTCAGCTCAATATGGATTTTCCGATGCATTCAGATATGCTTCAATATACAACCCGACTGCTCCGGTTAGAAGTAATGATGAAGCATACAAGATATATGACGGATATTTTCAACAGGTGCTTTATGATTATTACAACCCGGTTCAGATACTTGAACAAAACCGGAATGACGGCAGAGACAGACTTTTATTGTTAGCAGTTAAAGGCACTTACGAGATAGTCAAAGGATTATCTGTGGATGCTTTTTATTCAAGACAGAATAACAACTATCTGAGGGGACAATATTACGACAAGAACAGTTACTGGGTAGGCATGGACAGGAATGGCCTTGCAAACAGGAATTACAATATCAATACCAATCAACTGTTTGAATCCTCAGTGCGATGGACCGGTGACGTTGCTCCTTCGGCAAATCTCAATGCAGTTGCAGGATATTCTTACCAGGATTTTATCTACGAAGGCTCATCTGCAAGCGGTGGTGATTTTCTGACTGA
>JABUEV010000165.1 GCA_013314865.1 Bacteroidales bacterium
TGCAAAAGTGAGGAGCACTTGCCATCGAGAAGGGCTGCGTAAAGCGCAATCACACCCATCTCGTTTCTGGCCGCAATACCAATATTATCAGGGTCAACACCTTTAATTGTACGGCAGAACTCAATGCACCTCAGCAGATCGTAAACCTGCATTGATGCAATTGTCCTGCCGGTCCAGGCAGATGCCCGCCTTACATGCCATTGCAGGTCAGGAGCCCAGCCAAACTCACCAATTCCCCGTACCTCAAAAAATGCTACGTTCCAGTTTTTATCCAATCCGCTTATAAAACCTTCTGATTCCCATCGGTTTTCGTCATAATTACGAAGTACAATCATCAACGGTTTATTCTCAGACGGATCACTACGCCATTGAATATCGACCTTCAAACGCCAGCCTTCTTCAGTGACAAAACTGAATATAGTGCTTCCGGACTCAGACCTGTCAAGTGTTTGAAATACTATCTCAGAATCAAAAGGCGGAGGATCTTCAGGAAAAGCATGGAAGGTTTTCTCCCTCAGGAAATTAATCACGGAGTCTCTTAACACAAATAATTCATTCTTTTCGATAATTTGAGGAACAGGGTGAAGAGTTACAAATGAATCCTGGATGGTTTTAGTCCTGTCATCTGCAGGAGGTCCGTCAGTGTATACCCTTAATTCCTCTTCACTGAGCAGATTCGCGGGAGATTCATCAATATCGCCAGCTTCATCAGGCGGAACATTTTTATCCATCAGATGTTTCAGAAAAAATGAAAATATTCTTTCCCTTGATAACTTATGGTATGAATGGCCTCCCGGCGTTAAAACCAGATCGATTTTATCTTCTTCGCCATGAAGCTCATACAGTTTTTTCAAATCATCATATATTTCCTGAACCGATTCAACCTTATTAAGTCCGTCTCTGTCAGCCTGGCAAATCAGAAGCGGTCTTGGGGCTATAAGGGCGCCTATATCCTGAAAGTCTCTCAGGTAGGTGTTAATCGGCATCATGCAATCGCAATGACCATCGATTGTGCGGGTTTCAATTTGTGCTTCGAGGGTGCTTGCTCCGCAAACCGGAGCAACAGCTTTAACACGACTGTCAATTGCTGCCGTAAACCAGCTTTGTGCTCCTCCTCCTGAGATGCCCGTCACGCCAAGTTTTGAGCTGTTAACTTCCGGCCTTTCGGAAAGAAGATCAAGTCCTCTGATTGCATTCCAAACTTCCACGCCTGCTGGAGTATACCCGCGACTGTACCAATGAAACCAGCCGTTTGCATAGCATCCCCAATGTTCTCCGAGTACTTCTCCATATTGAATGGTTTCGACAATCAGACATACAAATCCCAGTCTGGCAAATTTTGCAGGATGTGTTTGATAATGAACTTTTTGGGTTCTGGAATGTCCACACAGATAAAGTATTGCTGGAACAGGATCCGTTAGGTTATCGGGGATATAAAGATTTGCAGGGACATACAAACCCGGAAGTGATTCGTAATAGAGTTTTTCAATCCTATATCCGTCACAATTTATCACACCTGTTGTATGAACAACAGGAGAACTCCTTTTTTCTCCGAGCGGCATATCCTGAAGACTTAGCATTTCAGCTAATTCTTTATGTCTTACACTCCTGAGATTTTCCCACTCATTAAGGGTTTTTACATTAAATGCCGAGGCTGTTATCTGCTCAGACGCTTTTATCAGATAATTACGGATGTTGTTATGCTCTGTCATAATACTTTTTTCCCCCGGATTCTTATCAGAACAGGAGCCCAAAAAGGTCTGAAATATAACAAGCAAGCTTGGAATAAAGGGTCTGTTAAGTATCATGGTTCATAAATCATTTTTCTTGTCATTCCACCGTCAATAATTATGTTTGCAGCATTTATAAAATCATTTTCAGCAAGGAAAATACAGGCCCTGGCAATATCGGAAGGCATCCCCACACGTCCTGAAAAATGCTGGGTATGGTCTATTTCCCTCAGTTTCTCATAATCTCCAGTTTCAATCCATCCTGCACTTATACAGTTTACTCTGATCCTGAATTTTGCCAATGAGGAAGCAAGAGCATGTGTGAGAGAGAGAATGCCACCTTTTGAAGCTGCATAGGCTTCAGAATCAGGTTCGGACATCAGCGCCCTGGTGGAGGCAATATTTATTATTGAACCCCCTCCGCCCGCTTTCATAATTTTTGCCGCTTCCCTTGAACATAAAAAAGTCCCCCTGAGGTTTGTGTTTATTACGTTATCCCATTCATCTGTTGAAAGTTCAAGGGGAGATTTCCAGATGCCGAAGCCGGCATTGTTAACAAGGATGTCAATGCCGCCCATCATTCTTGCGCTTTCTCTGATCATCGCTGTGACTTCCGGCGGCACAGAGACATCTGCATGGAAGAACCGCACTTTTCTGCCGGAAAAACTCAGTGAATCAACACATTCTTTACCTGCTGATTCATCCCTGTCGGCAATAATTACCGAAGCACCGGTTTCTGAAAATGCACGGGCAATCTCTTTGCCGATTCCCTTTGCACCTCCTGTTACAATGACTTTATTAAAGACTCCTTTCATTCTTTAAGATTTATTTCATCAGTTCCAGAATCCTGGGAATAAAAATCAGACATCCGGCAACTACAGAGACTATTGCAGCGATAAGAACTGCCGCCGCAGAATAATCTTTTGCCTGCCGTATAGCATCGCTAATATCAGGGTGGACTATATCTGCCAGACTCTCAAGAGAAGTATTAATCAGCTCAGCAGTAAAAACAAAGCCGATTACCAGGACAATTACACACCATTCAAAGCGGGTAATACCCAATATAGCCCCCAATATGATCACCGCTGCTGCTGCCAATAAATGTATCCGGGAATTGTGTTCGTTTTTAAAAAGGGAGGCAAGCCCTCGGAAAGCAAACCTGAAGCTCTCTATTCTGGCATTCAGCGTAAAGTTTTCTTCTTTTTTCATGAAACAATAATTTCTTGAAGCTTTAACTACAATTGTAAAAAACTTTTTTTCAGGCAATGTAAAATATCCGGAATAATTTACAACCTTTCCTTATATAGTAAGATTAAATCAGTCATAAATCAGGATTCCTTTTCCCGGAAATTACAACCAGCTCAGTTGAAGTACTTTTTCATCAGCTTTTTAAATGCCGTATCTGCTTGAAGAGCATAAATGTCAGGATTCATTTTAATCCATGAGATGTTTCTGTAGCCATTCCTGAAGGCCAGATCCATCTGATTGACGGCTTCCGGAATTCTGTTCTGAAGACAAAGCAATTCAGCAAATCTGTCATGTGCGGTTGAATCAATTCCGGCAGCTTTTTCCAGCATTTCCTGTGAGGTTTTCATATCTCCCAGCCTCGCTGATACTGCACCCAGAGAAATATAAGTACCTGGTTCATCCGACCATCTGTTCATCCAGACCTTCAGGATCTGGTCCCTGAAGCTGGTAAAGTATTTCATTGCTTCGCCTTTGTTACCCATTGCCTGGAAATTTACCCCGATATCATAATATGCCGAAATTTCATCACTGCTGATTTCAGGTATTCTCTCAAGTATTCTGATAGCATCACTGTTCTTGCCCTGAAGCCGTAAGGTATGTGCAAGCCTGTATAAGTTCAGGATGTATTCAGGATTCAATTCCATTGCTTTTCTAAAGTATTTTTCTGCACTTATAAGGCTGTCGGCCGACATACAGGCTGTTCCGAGATTAATATAGCTCCACACATTATCAGGATTATCCCTGACCATGTTCCTTGCCCAAACCATTGCCGAATCGATGTTCCCTTCCAGCTCAAGATATATCCACATAATACCGCCGTAGGTCAGAGCCATGTCAGGAAACTTCCTTACAACCTCTTTATACTCCTTCAGAGCTTCCTCATACCTTCCTTCTCTCTGATAATAATATCCAAGATTATTACGTGCAGTTATATCGTCAGGATAAAGATTTATTCTCATTTTTGTGTATTCGATTCCTTTCTCAATATCGTTGAGAACATTTACAGCATGGAAGGCAAGTATGCCAAGTCTCTCCCTTTCAGTCAGCCTGTCAACTGATCTGACGGCTTCATTTAGCAATTCGCGGCCTTTTTCAACGTCAAATCTTTCAAGAAGGATGTTACCGAGGGATGCTTTAGCTGCGACAAATCCCGTATCAATCTTCAGTGCATGGGAATAATAATCCCTTGCCAGTTCAAAGTCAGACATCAGATGATAATCAATACCCATTGAATAGAGCCGGAGAGCTTCCATGCTTGAGGTTGTGACTTTTTTAAGAGGCTTGTCCTGGGTTACAATTCTGTAACGTGATTCACCCAGGTCCCTTCTTATTTTTCTGCTTAAATGACCTATTTTTGAAAGAATTTCATCCTCACTTTCAGCTGACAATATTTGAGTTCTTAACAGATCACCAGTCTTTGAGTCATGAATCCTTGCCGAAATTGAATATCGGTTGCCAATCCTGTTAATTCCGGGAACAACATAAATACTGATCCCCTCACGCATTGCAATCTCTCGCCCTGCAAACTCATCGATTAGCTGAAGGTCTCTTTTTTCCATTCTTGCCAGCACCTCCATCATCCTTGACCGGGGAAGAATGTTAATATGGCTTGACTGGTTTGCCGTAAGTGTAAATGCAGTGTAAAGAGACCTGTCAAAGAGAGGATCCCCTGTCAGATTTTCGAAATCAGTTATTACAACCCAGTCGCGTTTTGAAAAAGGAACAGTATTGGCTGATGAAAACATAAAAAGGATCATCACTGCCACGACTACAACCATTGAGCTGTAATTGTATATTTTTCCTTTCTTTTTTTCTTTAATCAGGAGATGAGAATATACAGGACCTGAATAAGATATTACTTCATCATCGCTTTGAGTAGCAGAAGCGTTCCAATCAGATAAACGATAGCCGGGGACAGCTTCAGTTTCTGCCTCTTTAAAAGTTTTATCATCAGTTTTTTTTATGCCTTCAGGAGTAATATCGTAAATCCATGTAACTATGATCACCACTACCAGTCCGGCAGCCAGGACTATAATTGCTGCAGTAACAGCCCATGCGGGAAATCCGATTCTGGGGAAGATTATGTCAATGGCCTGGAGAATTGCAAATGCAGCGGCAATGTATACGGTTATAGCGCGGACAACCCTTCTTTGGTTAAGCTCCTGCCAGAACTGAACGGGGTCTTTCAGTTTACTTGGCATTTTAAAAAATGATTTATACTATAAAGTTACTACATCTACTTAGTAAAGTCAAATAAAAGGCTAATTGCATTAAAATCAGTAATGCCGACTAATAAAACAGGATATGGAATACCACGGTTATTTCTGGCTCTTATAGTTTTCGATAAGGGTGACTCCAGGGTAGCCAAGAGCGGCAAGTTCAGGATAGAATCTGTAAGTCTCCTCGCGGGTAAAGAAGCCGGTTACAAGAACATGATAATAGCCCCATTGCTCAACTATTTCTACAGGAAGGCCAAGTTTAGAAGTGATGCGTCTTTGTGCACGCAGGGCCTGAGATTTCCTGTAGAAGATTGCCACCTGCAATGCCACCGTTGGCTCCGGTTTGGCTGGTTCTTCCTCTATAACTGGAACCTCGACCTGCTCCACTGGAATCCGGGTGGTGTCAGGTGCGATCACTGCAGGGGGAGCTTCAACTGGTACTTCCGGCCTTCTTAAGGGCAGAATCCATATATCTCTGTGTCCAAGGAGGTTAAGAACAGGAACTAATTTAAGCATTTCCTCCGCTGTTTCAAATCCGGTAATTCTTACCTTATGGTATCCATCTTTAGATACAATACTTACAGGTTTGTCAATTTTTGATGCAAGCATATCTCTTAATGCCAGTGCATAGCTTTCATTACGGAATGCTCCTACCTGGATTATGAGTTCTGATACAGGAATTGTATCAGGTATCATTGTCGGGGGTTCTTCTATTGCCGGTTTAAAGATGTCTGACTTAATTGTCTTAAGGGTATCCGATTTAGTCTC
>JABUEV010000166.1 GCA_013314865.1 Bacteroidales bacterium
TCAACTCTTGACAGACTTTACGACGTGGCATCCAGGCATCTCAGGCATGTTTACATGGGCAATACAATGACCGACAGAGGCCAGGACACATTCTGCCATGGGTGCGGTAATATTATAACCAAAAGGGCAGGTTACAATGTCTGGAACATTAACTCTGACGCAAACGGAAAATGCCTGAAATGCGGCACACAGGTATATAAATACTTTTCGTTTATTTCCCCGAAAGAGCACTAAGCCTTTTGAACAATTTATCTGTACCTGTAAACAGATCCTTTTTAATCAGCCTGAAATGTGCCTTGACATCTTTGGGGTTTTCTCCCTTTGCAAAATTATTTACCCTGTCAAACAGATCGTTCCGGAGAATCACAGCATCCGCAATAATTTCTGTAACCTCTTCTTCATGAGAATCCGGATGCATGGCACCCCATGCAAAGCAATCTGAAATGACCTCGAAGGTGAGGCAGTCTATATCCTTCTTGATTTTCCTTTTGTTAGCCATTATTAAATAAATTAATTATTGACATTTACTATTGTCGCGAAGTTAATATTAATTATTCTCTGCAAACATTCTCAGGCTTTCTTCCACCTTCCTGAGATAAAGCTCCCTGAGCCTGACGATAAATGGCATTCTTATGTTAAAGTAAATGTCATTTACACAGCAGAACTGAAGAACAGTCGGTGATGTGCCAGTCATAAAAACCGCATCAAAATCACCGATCTCATCAACATTTACACATCTGAATTCAACATCTATGTTCTGCTCCCGGCAGATTTCAAGTACATATTTCCTGGTAATCCCGCTAAGGATTTTGTCATCAGGTGCTGTAACGAGCTTTTCGCCTTTCAGAAAGAAGATATTTGAACGGCTTCCTTCGGTAACGCAGTTTTCCTCATTTACCAGCAAAGCCTCATAGCCGCCTTCCAGTATTAATTTATGATATATTGATGACCGAAGTTTGTGATTAATTACTTTTGACTCCGGGTGCTTGCGCTCAGCATGGTAGAGGATTCCTTTAACCCCTTTTTTAAATTGTTCTTCAGAAGGATAGATTGGCTCTATGTAATAAATAAGGTAATTCTCTGAATTGTTGTTATAGTTGAAGACTATCTTGAGGTTTATCTCTTTCTTCTTCTCCGTCTTGCTTAGCTTTATTATATCCCTGCGCAGTGAATTTCTGTCAGCCAGCATTTTTTTGTTTTGCAGCATTACACTGGTTTCAAGGCGATCCATGTGATCATAGAAAAAAACAGGAAGTCCTTTTACCATCCTTAATACTTCATAAACGGAATCACCCTCATAGACCAGTGAATTGTCAAAATGATCTGAAGACTGAAGCTTTCCGTTAAGGATAAATTTCTTTCCAAAACACTCATTCATTTCATGTAATTTAGAGTGTTACAAAATTAAAACATTTAGCCAAACAGCTGTCAATTCTGCTTATATTAGCAGATGTATTTCCGAATTACCAACTGAGTATGTACGCCGTTGTTGACATTGAAACCACAGGTGGCAGTGCAAGGTTCGAAAAAATAACTGAAATAGCCATTTACCAGCATGATGGAGAAAAGATTACCGGTGAATTTGTTTCGCTGGTAAACCCGGAAAGAAATATCCCATATTATATAACGAGCCTTACAGGCATTACTAATGAAATGGTTGAGGATGCACCAAAATTTTATGAAATTGCAAAAACCATAATCGAACTGACAGAAGGAAGAATATTTGTTGCTCATAATGCCAGGTTTGACTATTCATTCATACGCCAGGAGTTCAAGTCGCTGGGTTACAACTTCAAAAGAAACGTACTCGATACAATAACACTAGCCCGTAAACTTATGCCGGGACACAGGTCGTACAGTCTGGGAAACATATGCAGGGAACTTAACATAACAATAAACGGACGGCACAGGGCTTCGGGTGATGCACTTGCAACAGTAAGACTGCTTGAAAGGCTTATATGCAGAGAGAAAGAAATTTTTGGATGCAGGACAGGCCTACTGGGAAACACAAGAATCTCAAAACTAAATCCCTGTCTTGATATTTCAAAGCTGGAATCCATCCCTGAGGAACCTGGTGTCTACTATTTCTACAACGAAAAAGGCGACCTGATATATGTTGGCAAAAGCAGGAATCTCGGTGAACGCATTTACACCCACCTCTCAAACAACTCTTCAAACCGTGCCATGGAGATGAGGGATATGATAGCAGATATAGACTGGGAGGTAACAGGAAGCGAACTGATTGCTTTACTGCGTGAATCTTCTGAAATAAAGAAACATAAACCGGTATTTAACAGGTTACAGAGGCAGACCGGATATAACTGGGGAATTTATTCCTTCACAGATTCGAGTGGCTATCTGAATTTTACTTTTTCAAGAATCAATACTGAACGCACCCCTCTCGCCGTTTTTAACTCAAAGGATAAGGCCAAATCAGTGCTGGCATCTATGATGGAAAACTACAACCTGTGTCAGAAACTTACAGGACTGTATGACTCAGACGGCGCCTGCTTCAGATATCACGTAGGTCTGTGCAGGGGAGCCTGCTGTTCTGCTGAACCTCCCGAGGAATACAATAGCCGAGCAGGAAAAGCATCTGAAGCATTTGAATTTGTCAGAAACAGTTTTTTCATAATTGATAAGGGAAGAAACCCGGACGAAAGAAGCGCTGTGAAAATAATTAACGGAAAATATGCAGGATATGGTTATTTCTGCATCAATGACGTTGGATTCGGGCTTTCCGCTCTTCATGACTGTATTATGCCCTGTGAAGATAACCGTGATATCCACCTTATCCTTAAACAATACCTGAAAAGCAATAAGGTTGAGAAAATTATCGAGTTTTGAAATTACAATTATGTTTAACAAGGTACTATTTTATGCAAAATACTTAATTTAAATTATTAATCTGTTATTCCGTACTTTATGGCAGTATTTACAAGAACCACAAAGAATCTGATACTGAAAATCGATGAATTTTTTGACAATATAGATCTTGGATTGCTCGTGTTCAGGGAGGGGATAAAAGCCTATCTTAACAGAGACTTTGAGGCATTTCACAGGCATATTGAAAAGATTGAATCTCTTGAGAGCAATGCTGACAGACTTCAGCGTTCAATAGGAAACGAAATGATAACCCATTCGATCTTACCACAGCACAGGGCAGAGGTAAGCACTTTAATTGATCAGATGGATGAAATAATTGATACAATAAAAAGTTCGCTAAATGAATTCAGTATAGAAATGCCTGAAATACCGGATGTTTTGCACAATGATTTCTTAAATATCACTGAAGCATCAGTCTCAGCCGGAGAAGAGTTGATTCCTGCAGCAAGAGCTTATTTTAAGGCTCCGTTTACCGTAAGAGAAAAACTTTTAAGGGTCTATTATTTTGAAAGTGAAGCAGATAAATTATCAAGAAGTACAAGAAGATTTATCTTTCAGGAAATGAAAGAGCTGGACCTTGCACGCAAAGCTCACCTCAGATATATAATTCATCATATTGAAAATATTTCTGATCTGGCACAGAAAGCTGCCGATCTCCTTTCAATAATGGCAATTAAAATAGTCCTGTAGCAGGGAAAGAGTGAGAGTGAGAGTGAGAGTGAGAGTGAGAGTGAGAGTGAAATAGAGAAGAAAGTGAAAAGACGTTTCAAAATTATCTGACAGATGATACTTTTATACCTGGTAAGCGGGTTGTTTCTTGGCTGGTCGCTTGGAGCAAATGATGCATCTAATTTGTTTGGGTCGGCTGTAGGCTCACGTCTTGTCAGTTTCAGAAAAGCTGCTGTCGTTGCTTCAGTTTTTGTTATCATAGGGGCGGTAGTTCAGGGAAGTGGCACCACAATAACCCTGGGCAGGCTGGGAAATGTGAATGCTGTCGGAGGATCTTTTACAGTTGCTCTTGCAGCAGCGGTTACGGTATATCTGATGACAAAATTTGCCTTGCCTGTTTCCACAACACAGGCAATAGTGGGAGCAATAATAGGATGGAATATCTTCACCGGCAATTCTACAGATGTTAAGACCTTGTCGCAAATAGTCTCAGCGTGGATTGCCGGTCCGATACTGGGAGCAGTTTTTTCCATAGTGCTGTATATCGCTGTCAGGAAGATCAAAAGAGCTTTTGAAATCCACATAATAAGATTTGAATCATATTTAAAAACCGGTCTGATCATTGCAGGAGCATTTGCCGCCTACAGTCTGGGCGCCAACAATATAGCAAATGTAATGGGTGTCTTTATCCCTTCGTTCAACCTGAGTGAGATTCAACTGGGTTTCATAACCCTCTCTTCAGCACAGCAGTTATTCATGATGGGAGGCATTGCAATCGCTGCCGGTATAATAACATATTCAAAAAGAGTGATGGAGACAGTGGGAAGCAATATCATGGAGCTGTCTTCCGAAGCTGCACTCGTCGTTATGCTTGCTCAGGCACTTGTTCTTTTTCTGTTTTCATCAACATCATTCGCATCATTTCTTAAAGGAATAGGTTTGCCCTCTTTCCCAATGGTTCCTGTCTCTTCATCACAAGTAATTGTTGGAAGTGTAATAGGAATTGGTCTGTACAGAGGAGCAAGAAATATAAATTTCAGGGTATTGGGCGAGATTGGAACTGGCTGGGTTGCCACGCCATTAATGGCAGGTCTGACAAGTTTCTTTTCCCTGTTTTTTGTGAAAAATATTTTCGGAATAGAGGTAGGCTGGAAAAGTTCAGGATCAGTTAGTCAGACTTCTCCTCTACCCTCATCAGCCGGTGAATCAGTGTCATCCATCGCTCAATATCTTCTGCTTGCACTTTTCATAATTGGAATAATTTCTGCCGCTTTATTCTTCTTCCTTGAAATCAGGAAAACCAAAGAGCTGTCAAGATCGGAAGAAAAATTCTGGAAGAATCTTAAGTAACTAATGCAGTCCGGAACAATAAAATCAAGAATGCCTGAATCTGAAAATTATGAACAATAAGTATTATCTGGGGCTGGATATCGGCGGTACTAAGTGTGCTGTGATAGCAGGCACTGAAAAAATGGAACTGCTTGGCAAAACCAGTTTCCCTACCGACACTCATCTCGGACCCGGTCATGCAATCAACCGCCTGATTGAAGCTTCCGAAGAGATGATAACAAAATTTGACCATTCAGGTCTTCAGTCGGTTGGAATCAGTTGTGGAGGACCTCTTGACAGCAAAAAAGGCCTGATACAGTCGCCTCCCAATCTCCCGGGCTGGGATAATATTCCCATCGTCAGTATGCTTAATGAAAAGTTCAGGGTGCCGGTTTACCTTCAGAATGATGCCAATGCATGCGCTCTTGCAGAATGGAGGTTTGGCGCCGGAAAAGGAACTGAAAACATGATCTTTCTTACCTTCGGAACAGGCATGGGGGCAGGTTTGATACTTAATGGAAGACTCTATTCAGGCACAAACGATCTGGCCGGTGAAGTGGGTCACATAAGGCTTGCAGACGACGGACCGGAAGCATACGGGAAAAAAGGTTCTTTTGAAGGATTCTGCAGTGGCACCGGTATCGCCCATCTTGCAGGAGATATTCTCAAACGGAAACTTTTGGCCGGAGAAACAATTTCATTCTGCAAAACCCTGGATGAAGCTGACCATATTACAGCCAGAGAAGTTGCTGAAGCGGCCTTTATGGGAGACAAAACGGCAATAGAAATATTTGAGATATCAGGAACCTGGCTTGGCAAAGGATTGTCGATTCTGATCGACATTCTTAATCCTGAAGTGATTGTAATAGGGAGCATATATGCACGCTGCAGGAAATTTCTTGAACCGGCCTGCATGAAGATAATAAACAGTGAAGCTCTTGAGCCTGCAAGAAGGGTATGTAAAATCCTGCCTGCAGAACTCGGGGAAAAAGTTGGTGATTATGCCAGTCTCTGCGTTGCCGTCACAGGAAATGGATAAGCTCCTGTCCTGAAGTTTGCATTATTA
>JABUEV010000167.1 GCA_013314865.1 Bacteroidales bacterium
TGTTCAGCGCTTCAACCGGTGTGAGGTTATTTATATCAAGGTCAAGTATTTCATCCCTGATCTGCTTTAGCACGGGATCGTCGAGCTGGAAAATGCTAAGCTGAATTCCCTCCCTGTGACCTGCAAGATCGGCAATTGGCTTTGTAAGTTCCTGCTTTTCATGGCTTTGTTCCAGCTCCTCAAGTATCTCTCCCGCCCTTTTAACAATACTGCCGGGAATACCTGCCATTTTTGCCACATGTATGCCGAAGCTGTGCTCACTTCCTCCCCTTTTGAGCTTTCTCAGAAATATTACCTTATTATTTAATTCCTTGATAGATACGTTGTAGTTTTTTACGCGCGGAAAGGAGTTTTCCATTTCGTTGAGTTCATGGTAGTGCGTGGCAAAAAGGGTTTTCGGACGCATCCTGTTTTCATGAAGATATTCCACTATTGCCCACGCAATAGAGATCCCGTCATAAGTGCTGGTTCCCCTTCCAATCTCATCAAGCAGAATAAGGCTCCGCTCTGAAAGGTTATTAAGGATGCTTGCCGTTTCGTTCATTTCGACCATAAAGGTTGATTCACCCAGGCTAATATTGTCTGAAGCCCCTACCCGCGTGAATATCTTATCAACTATGCCAATGCGGGCTTTTGATGCAGGCACAAAACATCCTGTCTGCGCCATGAGGACAATCAATGCCGTTTGCCTCAGCAATGCAGATTTGCCCGACATATTAGGGCCTGTGAGTATTATTATCTGCTGGTCATCCGTATCCAGAAACAGATCATTGGGCACATAAGATTCCCCGGGAGGCAGCTGCTTTTCAATGACAGGATGGCGTCCGTCAGTTATTTCAAGCCTTTTTGAGTCATCAAGCAATGGCCTCGTATAGCTGTTGGAAAGTGAAACGGCGGCAAACGACAAAAGACAGTCAAGACGTGCAATAAGAGATGAATTGACCTGAATTGACGGAATATACTCAATGACCGACTGAACAAGGCTGTTAAAGAGCCTTGTTTCAAGGTCGTTTATCTTTTCTTCAGCACCAAGAATCTTTTCTTCATACTCCTTAAGTTCCTCTGTTATATAACGTTCCGCACTAACAAGGGTCTGCTTCCTTATCCACTCTGCCGGAACTTTGTCTTTATGGGTGTTGCGGACTTCAATATAATAACCAAACACATTATTGAATCCGACCTTCAGCGAGCTGATTCCTGTTTTCTGAATCTCTCTTTGCTGAAGATCACTTAGATAATCCTTTCCCCGGTATAGTATGTTTCTCAGTTCGTCTAATTCTCCTGAAACTCCTTCTGCAATCACATGTCCTCTTGTCAGCTGGGCAGGAGGATCTTCGCATATTTCTTTTTCTATTCTGTCAGCCAGCGATTTACACGGATTGAGCTGTTCCCCGATTTTTTGCATGGGGAGACAATTGCTTTCCTGACAAATTTGTTTTAACGGGCCTGTTGCCTTCAGAGCTCTTTTCAGCTGAACTATCTCCCTTGGATTTATTCTGTTTACTGCGACCTTTGAGATGAGCCTTTCCAGATCCCCTATCAGTCTGATATAACCTGCCACCTCTTCCCTGCATACTGAATTATTCACAAAATATTCCACAATGTCAAGCCTTTCGTTTATCAGGTCCAGTTCCTTAAGCGGCATTGCGATCCATCGCTTCATCTGACGGCTGCCCATTGGCGATACCGTCTGGTCAATCACGTCAATCAGTGTCCTGGCTCCTTCGTATGGGGAATGAAACAGTTCAAGGTTCCTGACCGTAAATTTGTCAAGCCATACATATTTATCCTCCTGGATTCTTGAAAGACTGGTTATATGTCCGAGCTGTTCATGCTGTGTTATATCGAGATAATATAGAATTGCTCCGGCCGCAATTATTCCGAAAGTAAGGTTCTGAACACCGAATCCCTTGAGTGATGTTGTTTCAAACTGCTTTAATAACCTGTCGGTTGCAGCTTCATAAGTAAAAATCCAGTCATCAAGCTTATAAGTATAATATTTGGTTCCGAAGCTCTCATAGAAGATTTCCCTCTTTCGTTTTTCAAACAGCACCTCTTTAGGCTGGAAATTATTCAGCATCTGATCAACATATTCAAGAGTGCCTTCTGAAGTGAGAAATTCTCCTGTAGATATGTCGAGAAAAGCCACCCCTGCTATTTTTTTGTCGATATGAACCGCTGCAAGAAAATTGTTTTCCCTGTGATTCAGGACATTGTCGTTGAGTGATACTCCCGGGGTCACAAGTTCAGTAATGCCCCGTTTCACAATTTTCTTTGCCAGTTTGGGATCCTCAAGCTGATCGCAGATGGCAACCCTCTGACCTGCCCTGACAAGCTTCGGAAGATACGTGTCAAGTGCATGGTATGGAAATCCGGCCAGTTCAACAAATGAAGCCGCCCCGTTGGCACGCCTTGTAAGTGTGATACCAAGTATCTCTGAAGCCTTGATAGCATCCTCCCCGAATGTCTCATAAAAATCGCCTACCCTGAATAGCAGAATCGCATCAGGATGCTTTGACTTGATGCTGTTATACTGCCTCATCAGAGGAGTGTCGGCATATTTTGATTCATCCGGAATAGTGGTGTCCAACGAGGTTGTTTTTAGAGATCTTCAACAAAGATAATTTATTTTAATGTCCGGTAAAGGGGTAAGAAAAATCATATTCTCTGTTGTCAGGTTTTGCTAAATTGTAAAAATATTTAACCGGTAGTAATATGGATAAAGTATTGATTTTGGGCGCAGGGATGGTCGTAAAGCCAATGGTTGAATACCTGCTTGAAAGAGGCTTCAAGGTCAAAATAGCAACCACCACCAAGGAAAAAGCAGACAGGATGATTAAGGGACACCCGGGAGGTTCGTCCCTCCGGTGGTCGACCGACGAAACAGAAGTACTTGCAGAACTTGTTTCAAATCACGACATAACTGTTTCATTTTTACCTTACAGGTATCATGTTCAGTTTGCACGTACCTGTATAAAATGCAGAAAGCCTCTCATCACCACTTCCTATGTTCAGCCCGAAATGCAGGCACTGGATATGGATGCAAAACAAGCCGGTGTGCTGATCCTGAATGAGATTGGCCTCGATCCCGGCATTGACCACATGACTGCAATGAAGATCATAGACTACATCCATGGCCGAGGCGGGAATGTTGAGGAATTCTATTCTCTTTGCGGCGCCCTGCCTGCCCCGGAATCAGCAGACAATCCCTTAAACTACAAGTTCTCATGGAGCCCCAAAGGTGTGATACTGGCAAGCAAAAACAGTGCATTGTACCTGAAAAAAGGCCGGACAATAAGCGTGGACTCCGCTAACCTGTTTAAAGACCGATTCAGTTATTATTTTCCCGGTGCAGGTGAACTGGAAGTCTATCCAAACAGGGACTCAATAAGCTATAAAAACATTTATGGCATTCCTGAAGTTATAACTCTCTACCGCGGCACATTCAGGTTCAGGGGATGGTGTGAAACACTTGATGCCATGAAGTCATTGAATATGCTGGATGATTCCATTATTGACTATTCAGGAATGGATTATGCGCGCTTCCTTGCTGAGAGAGCCGGTACGGGAACCACCGGACTGAAAGCAAAAATAGCAGAAAAGCTTGGCATACAGATAGACTCTACCGCAATCAGATCGCTCGAATGGCTTGGCTTCTTCAGCAATGAACCCATGAACTGCAGTCACACTTCGCCGTTCGAAATAACGGCAAACAGGATGATTAGCAAAATGACCTTAAAGGAAACTGACCGCGACATGGTGGTAATGCAGCATGTCTTCCTGGCATCGTGGCCCGACGGGAATAAAGAAGTAATCAAATCATCAATGCTCGACTTCGGATCACCTGCCGACAATACTGCTGTGGCAAGAACAGTGGCTCTTCCTGCATCAGTGGCAGTGAAAATGGTTCTTGAAGGAAAAATAAACCTGAAGGGAGTATTTCGTCCTGTAGTGCCTGAAATATATATTCCGGTTCTTGATGAGTTAAAAGATCTGGGAATTGAGATGAAGGAAGAGTTTGGCCTGCCTGTGAGTGAGATGATTGATGGATAAAAATGCATGCTTTCTTTTACCTGTTCTGCCATTTATTTTACCAGGAATAATTAAAACTTCAGGTAAAATTCCTTTGTAAGGCTGATATATTCATCTGTAAAATCATGTCTTCTCCCCTTTTCGATTGTAAGGAATTTCTCTGCAGTTTTTTCTCTTTTTCTTCCGAAACCAAGGACAACTCTTTTTACAGGTGCTGAAGGCAAAGGTTTTATCTTCAGTATGGAATTGCAGAAGAATCCGTAACCGGATGCTTCAGCAATGAACAATAATCCTTCAGTATAAGGAAGAATAAGCTGAAAGAGCCCGTTATCATCGAGCAGGCGGGAAACACCCTGAAGCAGATCTTCCTGAGTAAGACTGACATTGTGTCTGGCAGAGGATTTAACTGCGTCCGGATTTCTCATTGAGTCAATAAAATAGGGAGGATTGCTTACAATAAGGTCGAATTTTTCATTTCCGCCGGCATACTCCTGCAGAGATTTATTTTCGATGCTAATACGGTTGCTCCATTTGCTTTGCTGTATATTTTCCGATGCCTGTATAAATGAATCATGGTCGGGCTCAATAGCTACAATTTCAGCATCCGACCTCTGGGCAAGCATGAGTGCAATCAGTCCGGTTCCGGTTCCTATATCCAGGATTCTCTTTTTACCTCTGACGTCAGCATAAGCGCCCAGAATGACGCCGTCTGTACCTACTTTAAATGCACATTTGTCCTGATATATGGTGAATTGTTTGAAACTGAAGTAATTGTTACTCATAAATGAGGATTGATTTGCGTAAAATTATTAAAATGACGGCTTACCGGCCAGAATAATTTTATTAATCTAACAAAATCAGTAAAGTTTTAATAGGATATTTGCAACCTGGAACAGGTCGAAGGTTGAAGTGCCCATGAAGTTATCAGGCTCCCAGCGTGAGATAGTGCTTTCAAAAGGGAAGAAAAGGATCAGGGTTCTGGTGACCGTAAAAGAAAGTTCATCGCTCAAAGCACCTGTTAACGGTACAATGATCAATCACATAAAAGAGAGTTTGTCTTCTGAAGTGTTGCTGGAATATGAAGATGCTAAAAACCTAATCTATAAAGGCGAAGGGCTGCGCACGGGGTTTGAAGAGACCGAAGGGATTTATAAGTATTTCCGATTTTAGTACCCCTCAAACACTCCCAGTCCGAAAAGGGCAAAATCATATTTCACAGGGTCGGCCGGATCAAATTCACGAAGGACTGAGGTAAGCTCCTCTACCGCTTTCCAGTCATTTTGATTTCTTGTCAGGATGCCAAGTCTTCTGGCTGTGTTACCGGCATGAAAATCGAGCGGGATATACAGCAGGGCTGGATCAATTCTGTTCCACAGGCCAAAATCAACACCGCGGTTATCGCGTCTTACCATCCACCTGAGAAACATGTTCAAACGCTTCCCTGCAGCTCCTTTCTTTACATCTGCAAAATGCTTCTCTATTCTTGAAGGGTGAGAAAGTGAAAAGAAAACGCTTCTGAAATGATTTAATCCTTCACGCACTGACCCGCTTTCTCTCATCCCTTCCAGCATAACATCCTCCATTGATGAATAATTGGTGTAAATATGCCTGAGACCTCTTATAAAGTAGCCACAATCAGATCCGTTGAACGTCCTGTGCACAAATTTTGAGACTCTCTGAAAATCAGTCTTATCAGCCGACATGATGAAATCAAATGGCTTGTTGTCCATCATCTCAAGCAGTATGTTACTGCTCCTGAGTATCAAATCCCTTCTTCCCCAAGCTATCACTGAGGCAAGGAACCCGGCAATTTCTATGTCGTTGCGGGTTGTAAATCTGTGTGGAATGGATACCGGATCGGTACTTATAAATGACGGATTGTTGTACTGATCGTGCTTTTCATCAAGAAAATGTTT
>JABUEV010000168.1 GCA_013314865.1 Bacteroidales bacterium
TCCATGAATGAAGGAAGCTTGTCAGTTTCATAGGCTGCTGACAAGGCAAGAGGAGTCGCACCTGAGAATCCGTCAATGACACTTCCCCCCTTTGTCAGCCCTGCAATCCAGACTTTATCACCTGTCATCCACCCCGGATAACTGAAAAACAAAAAAGCTCTTGCAAGCAGTGCAGGATTAAGGATGTTCATCCCGGTTCCGCCGAAAACCTCTTTGCCTATTATCACCGCAAACGCAGTGGCAAGGGCAAGCATCCACAGAGGAACATTAACAGGCATTACAAGAGGTATCAGTATTCCGGTAACAAGGAATCCTTCATTTATTTCATGCCCCCTTATCTGAGCCGCAGTAAATTCAATTCCCAATCCAACCACATAGCTGACTATTATGAGCGGCAATATTCTGAGAAATCCAAACCAGAAAGCAGAGATCACGGTGGGCGTTACACCCTCTGCCCTGAAATGCTGAAGCCCTGTGTTATAGGCACCGAAAAGCAGAGGCGGAATGAGGGCGATGATAACCACAGTCATGGTTCTCTTCAGATCAATATGGTCTCTTATATGAGATCCATGCCTGGTAACTTTGTCGGGTACAAAAAGAAAGGATTCAAATCCTTCAAAAACTGTCTGAAGCTTTTCAAACTTCCCTCCTTTTGTAAAATGTGGTTTTAACCTGTCAATTCTTTTTCTTAAGAAATTCATATTAAAATATCAAAAGTTTTTAACTCATCTCTTTAATCATCAATTCTATACCCTTTCTTACGATGGATTGTATTTCCGTTTTTGAAGGGCATATATATTCGCAGAGTGCAAAATCCTCTTCAGCTACTTCATAGATCCCAAGATTTTCCATCATTTCAATATCTCCGGCAATGATTGACTTTAACAACTGTAAGGGAAGTATATCCATCGGCACAACCTTTTCATACTGCCCGGTTACAACAAACGCCCTTTCTCCTCCGTGATAATTGGTGTCGAGCCTGTATTCTTTTTTTCTGAACACAGATGACAAAAAGGTTCTTGAAAAGCTGAACTTGTCGATTCCGGGCTTTGCCCAGCCAAAGAATTCAAAATAATTTCCTTCCGGAATAACAGTTACCTGTGAGTCATAATAACCAATAAAACCATTGCTCTCAATTTTAGAACCAGTAAGCACATTGCCGCTGATATATCTCAGATCTCCTGATTTGACATTACCTGCTGTCATAGGAGCTACGGAGCTTCCTGACAACACTTTGTAATACTGAGGATTAATCACTTCCGAACCTGTAAGTGCGACAATCTTTTCAGGCTTATAGACTCCATCAAGGAACAGCTTTCCGATTGAAACTACATCCTGACAATTGACAAACCAGACAAATTCGCCCTTGTTTAAGGGATCTAAATGATGAATGTGTACTCCGACATTTCCTGCAGGATGAGGGCCAACGAAGAAAGTGATCTCCACTCCTGCAAGATTGGTTATAAATTCAGGTGCTTCTGCCCTGCCATCAAGAATAACATGTAATTTTCCGTCAGTCAGCTTTGAAAGAGCAGTGATGCCTGCGCGGAAATTATTAACGGAAATATTTTCCAGAATAAAACTGTAATCAGGAGCAAGCGGAGCTGTATCCAGACAGGTTATAAATATTGATTTTGGCTTGTTGGCAGGATTAGCAACTATATGATAAGGTCTTTGCCTTATTGCCGGCCAAAGTCCCGAATCAAGAAGCCTTCTGACGATTTTCTCACGGTCAAGCTTAGCCGGATCTGCTTTCCCAAATTCCACATATTCATTTCCTTTCCTTTCAATTACTATCTCAAGCAGTCTGCGCCTCTCCCCTCTTTCGACAGATTTTACAACACCGCTTACAGGAGATGTAAATTTTATTTCCGGAATCATCTTATTAAAGAAAAGCGGAGACCCTGCACTAACAGTGTCCTCAGGTCTCACACACAGCTTTGGCACTAAAAAGGGAAAATCAACAGGTTTAACTCCGTAATGATCCGCATTGATTTCTCCTGCCAGAATCTTCTGAGCTTTTCCTGAAAGTCTTATGTCCAGTCCTTTTTTTAGCTTAATTGTATCGGGCATCTTGTTATTAAAATTATTTTCCTGAGGATAAAGGGAATTGTTAATAAATTAACAATGAAACACAAAAGTAAAAATAGCTGACGATTTTTTTAAAAAAGATCCAAAGATAATTTTATCTTTTAGCATTAATTTTGTTAACAAAATATTAAAATAGTTTGATGTATAAATATATATTAATTATTACCAGCCTTTTAGCTGCTGTTTCTGCATCTGTTGAAGTAACCGCCAGCAATGAGGAATTCAGTGATCAGATCTTTGATCCCAGGATAAAGACAGTTCAGCTATACAGAGAAGGCTGGAATCTTTCATATCCCGTTATAAAATTAAACAGCGACGAAAAGCTTGCCCTGCATTTTGACCTTCTTGATGACAATATTGAAACTTATGTTTACAATTTTGTTCACTGTGACAAAGACTGGAAAAGGTCTGATGTATTCATAACTGATTACCTGACAGATTTTTACGACAATCGTATTGAAGATTACAGGTACTCATTCAATACGACGACAAAATACATACATTACAGTCTTACCTTCCCTAACGAGAAATTTAATTTTAGAATATCAGGCAATTACATACTACTTGTAAGTCCTGTCGACAATCCTGATAAGCCAGTTCTGTCAAAACGGTTCATCATAACTGAAGATGCCGTGAAAATCAATATTATTGCCCGACGCCCGAAAATGGCAGGCGAGGCAAATACCGGCCAGCAGATTGATTTTACTGTGAATTACTCGGCTAACAGCATAATTGATCCGTACAACACTGTTTTTGCCTTTGTTCTTCAGAATGGAAGGTGGAATAATGCAAAAGTCAATCTGAAGCCTGATTTCCTGGGCAATAACGAATTAAGATATACGTCATTATCAGACAATAACATATTCAGGGGGGGAAATGAATTCAGGTATTTCGATATCAGAAGCATAAGATATTTGTCAGAATTTGTACAGAGGATTGACTTTGTTCCTCCCGGATACAATGTACTTCTGTATCCTTCAGAAAACAGGGAGTCAAAACCCTACTTTTACCGTCAGGACTTCAACGGCAAGTACTATATTGCCGTTCAGGAGGGCAGGAATCACGATATTGATGCCGACTACCTGAGGGTTTATTTCACACTCCCGTCGAGATACAGGATAGCAGGAGGAAACATGTATGTATCTGGTGCATTGAATGACTGGAATTTTAACAGGAGCAATCTGATGCTCTATAATCCGGCAAGCGAAGCTTATGAATGCTCGATGCTTCTAAAACAGGGGTGGTATGACTATGAGTATGTATTTCTGAGGGATGGTGATACCAGGGGAGATGCAACAATATTTGAAGGAAGTCATTTTGAAACAGAGAATGATTATTCTGTAATTATATATTACAGGAATCCCCGGGGAAGATATGACAGGGTACTTGGTGTTCAGACATTCAATACGCTCAACCGGATTGCTTTCTAACATTTTCCATGCAGATCGATGCTATACTGCATCAATACAACGTGCTCAAGTGTTTTGAGGATTTCAGTCATATATTCCTCGACGGCTTTTACAGAGCCTGGAAGTGTATAAATCAAAGCTTTCCCTGCTATTCCGGCTACACTTCTGCTAAGCAAAGCCTGGGGTTTGCTCATGCCGTATTTGCATCTGATAAATTCCATAATTCCGGGTATCTCCTTTGAGAGCAATGGTCTGACGGTATCGGGTGTGATGTCCCGCGGGCCTATTCCTGTTCCTCCTGTGGTAAAAACTATATTGAAATTTTCTGCAGCATCAGTCAGAAGCAGTCTTAATTTTCCTGCATCGTCTGGGATCAGTTCCGACTTCACTGAATACCTCCATTTTACTGACCTGAAAAAATCTGTCAAATATTTTTTAATAGCCGGGCCGCTGAGGTCTTCGTACTCCCCCCTGCTTGCCCTGTCACTTAAGGTAATAATCAGAACCTTGAATTCTTCCGGTAATGTCATACAGCAGTTTATTATTTTATTAACTTCTTATGGGAAAAGCCTATTCAAAACATTCAAAACAGCCTGAAATCAACCGTGTCACCTTCTTCTATCACATACCTGCCCTGCTGAATTGATATCAGTCCGTCTGCTTCTGAAAGCGCCGTTAAATGTGCTGATCCGTGATACTCAACCGGTGAAACGAATCCATCGGGAGTAATTTTGGCAGGGAGCCAACCCAGTCGGTCAGCCCGTATCCTTTTGTACCTTTTTTTTATTGGCAGTTTCAGAATTGCCGGATTCATTTTGTATCCCATCATTTTTGAGATTGCAGGTCTTATAAGGAGTTCAAACTGTACAAAGGAAGATACAGTATTCCCTGGAAGGGCAAATATGAGGGCTTTTGGATGAACGCCAAAGGTGGTGGGTTTTCCGGGCTGTACAGCCACCCTTGTAAAAAGGATATCAACTCCCAGTTTTCTAATGACATCAGGAACCAGGTCGAGATCGCCCATTGAGACTCCTCCGGTTAACAAAACTATATTGTTTTCTGCCAGAGCCTTACTTACCAGGTTGTATGTAGCTTCCTCCTCATCGATGGCAATTCCGTAATATGAAGGTACGGCACCTGCTCTTATCGTCTGGGCTGTCAGCTGGTATGCGTTGCTGTTTCTTATCTGTCCGGGAGAAGGATGAAATGGTGGTTCAACAAGCTCACTGCCGGTGCTGATTATACCGACAAGGGGTCTTTTACCCACAGTCACCCGTGTATGTCCGAGTGAAGCCATTACACCTATATCCTGTGGCTTTATCTTTGTACCTTTCATTAATACAGCTTCACCTGCTTTAACATCCTCGCCTCTGTGCATTATGTTTGGCTTCGGGTCAGAACCGGTGAATCTTACTTTGCCTGATGGGAGTATTTCTGTCTCCTCAACCATAATGACTACATCACAGCCTTCAGGGATCCATGCCCCTGTCATAATCTTGGAGCACTGCATCAGCCCGACCTTCACCGATGGATTTTTCCCTGCCGGGATGAAATCCACAACCTCCATTTCAAATGCAAGAGATTCCCGTTTACAGGCATAACCATCAACTGCTGACCTGTCGAATGCCGGGATATCAGAATCGCTTATTACATCTTCAGCCAGAATCCTTCCGCAGGAATCCATAAAACTGACCTCCTCTGTTCCTGTCTCGAAAACAGAATCCAGAACCAGGCCAAGAGCATCTTCAAAACTTATCATGAAAAGAATTTGTGATTAAAATGATCAGTTTGCCAATCAGACAATTTAATAAGATTATTAATTTAAATTTTTGTAAAACGGTTTACAGGTGCATGGATTCGTATTCGGATTTGTATTTTACTGGTAGTTTTTGACCACCTCTATCAATTCAGGAAGATCCATGCCTATTTTTTTCAGAAATTCAATTTTGGGAACCCCGTTTTTATTCCATCCTCTTCTCTCGTATACGGCGTCAACCAGTTTTTCATACTGTTCCTCCCTGTATTTTCTCAGGAGCTGCATTTTTTCATCGGTACTCTTTCCGGACGGGTCTACACCAACTATTTCCTTCAGCTGTCTGTCGTATCGTTCAGCCCGTGATTCATATTCATCCTTTGTTACAGGTCCTGCTGCACGATAAGGTTGGCGGTCATGTTCCCTGGTCCCAAATCCCCTTCTCAGGTTAAATATCCTTTGAAAGTTATATACCCTCTCAGAATCCTCAACCAGACGGTATTTATCGAATTCCCTGCCAGTGACTGCCTTATAGATTGTGACATAATTGTCGACATGTTCAGGGACTTTAGCAGGTTCGTCTGTTTCGGCATTATTTTCAGGTTCCACGTCATTCCATGG
>JABUEV010000169.1 GCA_013314865.1 Bacteroidales bacterium
GGCACAACATACTCATGATAGGGCCTCCCGGAGCAGGCAAGACAATGCTTGCAAAGAGAGTCCCTACAATTATACCACCTCTCACACTTGAAGAGGCCCTCGAGACAACAAGGATACATTCGGTGGCAGGTAAAATAGATGATCACACTGCCCTTATGACACGGCGCCACTTCAGATCGCCACACCACACAATATCAGATGTAGCCCTTGTCGGAGGAGGCACTAATCCTCAACCCGGCGAGATATCCCTTGGTCATAACGGGGTTCTTTTCCTTGATGAATTGCCAGAGTTTAAACGTTCTGTGCTGGAAGTGATGCGCCAACCGCTTGAAGACCGCGTAATAACAATTTCTCGTGCCAAATCAACTGTTAACTATCCGGCGAGCTTTATGCTTGTGGCTTCTATGAATCCATGTCCCTGCGGATTTCATAACCATCCTGAAAAGGAGTGCGTCTGTACCCCGGGAATGGTACAGAAATACCTTAACAGGATATCAGGTCCTCTGATGGACAGGATTGATATACACATAGAAGTGGTGCCTGTAAATTATGAAAAGCTATCCGGAAAGTGCACATTGGAAAGCTCCCGGACAGTCCGCGAAAGAGTTATAAAAGCAAGGGCAATACAATCAGAACGATTCAGAGGTATCTCAGGCGTCTATTGCAACGCCCAGATGTCGCCTGCGATGCAGAAAAAATATTGCCAGCTTGATGAAACAGGGGGAAGGCTTCTTAAAACTGCCATGGAAGTGAGAGGACTTTCGGCCAGAGCTTATGACAGGATTCTAAAAGTTGCAAGAACAATTGCCGACCTGGATGCATCAGATAACATACTCCCGGAACATGTTTCGGAGGCAATCAATTACCGCAACCTCGACAGGGAGGGCTGGGCAGGGTGAGCTCGACTGCGCTCGCCCTGAGTTCGGCTACGCTCGCTCTGGGCTCGTGTACGCGCGATCTGGGCTTGACTGCGCTCGCTCTGGGCTCGGCTATATTCTCGCTCTTGGGAAGAGTAGACAGTCCCAGAGTGGAATTTAAGGAATAATCTCTTATTAATCCATAAAACTCTGACTCGGACATTGAAAAATTTTTATGTATATATCCTTGAGTGTTCCGATGATTCATATTATGTTGGGATCACCAATGACGTTGGACGTCGTTTTATTGAACATTCAACAGGTCTGCATGAGACAGCATATACATTTAAGAGAAGACCTTTAAAACTTGTTTATTGCAGGCAATTCAGAGACCCTCTGGAAGCTATCAGATATGAAAAACAGGTTAAAGGGTGGACAAAGGCAAAAAAAACTGCTTTGATAAAGGGTGATTTTGATTTACTCCATGAACTTGCATCCTGCAAAAACGAGACAAGTCACAAAAACCCCAACAGGTCACGGTGAGCGAAGTCGAACCATGACCTGTTGCAGAACTAAGCCATGACCTGCCGGGAAGTCGAACCATGACCTGCCGGGAAGCCGAACCATGACCTGCCGCGAAGCCGAACCATGACCTGTTGCAGAACTAAACCATGACCTGTTGAAGAGACTAGCCGTTTCCCGGGCCGGGAGAAACAAATTATTCCAGAAGAAGGGCTGCTGCCCCTATAAGCCCTGCATCCTCACCAGCTTCCGATTTCACAATCTGAACAGGATCATACAGCATGTCACGGGCCAGCTCGTAAAACTTCAGCCTGATACGGTTGAAATAATAATCACCAAGGTTCATCAATCCTCCTCCCAGGATGATAACCGGAGGATTGAAAATCTGGAAGATGTTGTATACGCCTGTCCCTGTATAATCTGCACATTCATCTGCAATTGCCAGTGATACAGGATCATTTGAATCGATGCCCTGCTTTATAAGTTTTCCGTCAACATGGGAATAGTCAAAATCAGGCGGCAGAGGCAGAGTGGTTTTCATCCCATGCTCAATTTTTTTTCTGAACCTCTGAGGCAGTGTCAATCCGCAGGCGCATCCCATGAAGCATCCCCTGTTGCCACAGGTACATTCATATTCACTTTGCGGATCAATTATAGTATGCCCGAATTCTCCTGCTGTACCGGTCATGCCGCGATATAGCTTGTTGTTCAGGATTATGCCGGCTCCTATGCCTGAACTGATGGTGAGAAAGATAACATCGCTGTAACCTCTTCCTGCTCCGTATTTGTATTCACAGAACGCCTGTGCATTTGCATCATTGTCGAGTTTGACAGGAATGCTGAAATAATCCTGAATAGCTTTTCTGAGCGGGAAATTCTTAAATCCCGGCAGGTTTGAAGTCGTTATTGTTACTCCTTCCCTGTATCTTATGTGCCCCGGGAAACCTGTACCTATGCCTTCAAGATCCTGCTCGGTCAGGTTGTTCTTTTTTAAAAGATCCCATATCAATCCTGCGATCTGATCAACTATCTGATGCTCTGTTTTTCCAGTGTGATCATAGACAGTGATTTTGCTTCTGACAGTCCCGTCTCTTTCCACGATTCCGGCAGAGAGCTTTGTACCGCCGATGTCAACCCCGCAAAGCAGCTTTTCCATAAACTATTCAAAGGGTTTGTTCTGTTCTTGCAATAATATCATCTTGTGTATCAGGCGACAGGGTAGTAAAAAATGCCGAGTAGCCTGCGACTCTGACAACCAGATCCCTGTATTGTTCGGGATGTTTCTTAGCAGAAAGGAGAGTATCCCTGGATACAATGTTGTATTGTACATGCCACCCTTTGAGTTCTGCAAAAAAAGTTCTGAGCAGGAAAATTAATTTTTTCATCTGGATCTCGTTTGACAGGGAAGAAGGTGAGAGTTTCTGGTTAAGAAGGACGCCTCCCAAAATCTTTTCGGTGGGCAATTTTGAAACGGATTTGAAGACTGCGGTTGGGCCAAGTGTGTCTGTTCCTGATGAGGGAGAGCTTCCTTCGGCAAGAGGGGTGAAAGCTTTCCGTCCGTCAGGGGTGGCAGGCACAACTGAGCCTGAAGGAACGTTTGCCGATATGCTTGAAGTACCTGCATAATACCTGCAGCCTATTGGTCCCCGCCCAAAACGGGTCGTATGATATTTAGGAAGTTCATTGATATAGTCCATATAAGCATCACGAAGGAGCAAATCCACATAATCGTCGTCATTGCCGTATTTGGAAGCACGGTTTATCAGCAGTTGGCGGATTCTTTCTCCTTCTTTCCCTTCAAAATTATTTCTCAGGTTTTCTATCAGGAGCTTTTTGCTGATGACTGCATCTTCAAAGACAAGCTTTTTTACTGCGGCAAGTGAGTTGCCAAGATTGGCGATTCCGACCTGCAAGCCTGAAATAAAGTCATAAACAGAGCCTCCTTCTTTTATTGTCTTGCCTCTCTTAATACAGTCATCCACAAAAGCGGAACATAAAATATCGGGAACAAGCTCTTCAAGCGCCAGGTCAGCTGCAGTGTCTATTTCAATTGATGCTTTTGTGTAAAATTCAATCTGATCTTTCCATGCCCTTTTCAGGTCGTCAAAGGATTCGAATTCTTCAAAATTGCCGATGCCTTTATGAAAAACTTTTCCCGACATTGTATCCAGCCCGTCATTCATGGCAGCAAGCAATACGCGCATGAAGTTAAGAAAACTCATGCCTGTGCACCTGTATCCCCATTTCCCGGGTACGGCAACTTCTATACAGCCTATTGCCGAATAATTGTATGCATCCTCTCTTTTTACGCCAAGCCTGATAAGGGAAGGTATGACAATTTCATCATTATTGAAAGCAGGCATTCCGAATCCCTTTGATATTACCCTGCAGCATGCTTCCATAAAATCATTGCTGATGTTTCTGTGAAACCTGACAGAAAGGTTAGGCTGGGTTAGTCTCATTCTGCCTACAGAATCAAGTATCAGAAAGCTCAGTTCATTAACAGCATCTTCCCCTTCAACTGTCTGTCCTCCTATTGTAACATTCTGATACAAAGGACTCCCTGCAGAATATCTTGTATGTGACCACGAACGAATTTTATTGACAGAAAGCAATTTCAGCCATGTATTTTCAAGTAGTTCAAGCACAAAATCATCTGAAATACGCCCGTTCAGTTTGTCATTCCTGTAAAATCTGTAAAGGTACTGATCCATGCGTCCGAGGGAAACTGAGTGTCCATTGCTTTCAATCTGCAGTACAAGCTGTACGAACCAGACAAGCTGAAGGGCCTGATAGAAATTTTCCGGTGGAGAATCCGAGATAATCCGGCAGTTTTCGCTGATCGTAAGTAACTCTCTTATCCTATGCGGATTTTTTTCTGAAGCGGACATTTCCTTTGCAAGCTTTTCATAACGTTTTATAAAACTGCTGAAGGCTCTCAATCCGGTTTCAAGAGCTTCATAGAAGTCATTTTTCTTACGGAAATCAATGTCGTTTTTATTCAACAGTTTTCTTGCATTTATGACTTCATTGAGGTAGCCGCCAATGCCTGATACAAGGATCTTTTCGAAATTTACAGCAATGTGTGCATCGCCTGAAGTAAGGTTTCCTTCAGCCCTGATAATGCCCGAATCGTGAATCTCCTTATTCAGGGGAGACATCAATGAGTAGCCTCTTTCAATCAATGTCTTTCCCTTCCACCATCTGCAGATCTCTCTCAGTTCCTCCTTCTGCTCTTCGGTAACAAAAAATGCATCACCCGGCCTTTTATCAAGTTCATCAAGTTCCCTGACGATCCATTCGGTTACATATTCCGGGAATATCGGAGCTGCTCTGAGCCTTGAAGCCTGGTTGCCTGCTATCAGTTCACCGTCATTTATGAATATAGTCATTCTGCTCAAAGTTCTCTCAAGTGCCAGTGCTCTCTTTATTATTACAGGAGTGTTTTCAAATTCCCTGTAAACGTCAGTATAAAATTTTGCACGTTCCGTACAAATGGTCGGAAGAGTTGACAGAAGCGACTCTTTCATTCCGGCAATGCGCTCGGATATTTCACTTGTGGCCGTTTCAGGTATCATTTCAGTTTAAGATTTTTGTTTTCAGTCCTTTTGACTCAGCGTACTCCTTGAATGTGGTCAGCTCCTCCTTTTTTACAGGTTCTGTTTTCTCAAAGAGGTAAGGTCTGCCCAGCATCCTGTATTTTTCCTTTGCCAGTGAATGGAAAGGAATGAAATTGATTTCCGGCTTCCTGCCCAATTGAGCTACAAAATCAATGACAGAAGCCAGTTCACCATGACTGAAATTGAAATCCGGAATAACCGGGATCCTGACAATATATTCCTTTCCGGTACTGTCAAGCCTTGGGAGATTATTCAGAACAAGACTTACATCTCCGCCTGTGAACCTGAAAAATTTATCAGGGTCAGTGTGTTTAAGATCGGGAAGAAAAATATCAACAAGATCAAGATATTCCTCAATCTTTTCCCATGGCAGATGCAGAGATGTTTCAGCGGCTATATTAATTCCCATGTTTTTTATGCGGGTAAGAAGAACTGCCAGGTCGGGGCCTTGAGCGAATGGTTCACCACCTGTAATTGTGACTCCGCCTCCGCTGACTTTGTAAAACGGAATGTCTTTAACTATTTCCTGCAGTATATCGTCAACAGATTTTTCTTCGCCGGTAACTGTAATGGCACGGGTTGGGCATACATTCATTAAAAATCCCGGGTCCTGTATACGCTCCCTTTCAATTACAAGACTTCCGTTTTTTGAATAAATCAATCCGCCTCCTTTTCTTATGCAATCTCCAAAGCCCATGCAAAGACGTTCATCGAAAAATATTGAAGGGCATGGGTCAATGCTTTCAGGATTGTTGCACCACTGGCATTTAAGGGGGCACCCTTTGAAAAAGATGTTGGTTCTTATACCTTCCCCGTCGAAAAGTGAATAACGCTGTATG
>JABUEV010000170.1 GCA_013314865.1 Bacteroidales bacterium
AAAATCCTGATATAATATGCCTTCAGGAATTTTATCTTACGGGTTCTCCTGCCCAGAAATAAAAATCACTTAAGAATGCTCTTGGTGGTGACTACTTTTCACACCTTAAGGTCTTTGGCAGTGGCAAGAACAGATATTATGGCATAATAACCCTGAGTAAATACCCGATTTTAAGAAAGGGTGAAATAGTTCATCCAGGGTCATCGAGTCTTTCGATATTCACTGATATTCTGATTGAAAAAGATACAGTCCGTATATTCAACAATCATCTCCAGTCGATCAAATTGCACAGGATGGAACGTTCGTTGATAAATGAACTTACTCTATCTGATGATGATCAGGAAGCGTTCGTTGAATTAAAGAACATCTCTTCAAGCATTAATAAAGCTTTCAGGGTAAGGGCCGGGCAGGCTGAAACTCTTAAAATGCATATTGAAGACTCACCCTATCCTGTGATAGTTGCAGGGGATTTCAACGATACTCCTGTTTCCTACACATACAGAAAGGTTCGAAAGGGATTAAATGATGCTTTCGTAAGTTCAGGTTACGGAGCAGGTTTTACTTACAGGGGGAACTATCCTCCAAACAGGATTGATTATATCCTTTATGATGACTTCCTGAAAAGTGTATATTTTGAAATTATCAAAATACGTTATTCAGATCACTATCCTGTTATAGCAAACTTCAGAAAGAACAATTAAAAAGGAAGTCTTCCCAGATCTACATTCCCACCGGAAAGTATTAGTCCGGTGTTTTTATTTCTGAAGAAATCGGGGTTTTCAATTACTGATGCCAATACTGTTGCGGAGGAGGGTTCAATAATTATTTTCATCCTTTCCCACACAAGTCTCATGCTCTGAATAATTGACTCTTCACTTACGGTGAATATATCGTCGACATTTTTTCTTATTATGGCAAAAGTCAGTTCACTGAGGGAAGTAAGGAGTCCGTCGGCAATTGTTAAAGGATTAACAGAAGGTGTAAGGATTCCGCTTTTGAATGATCTGAATGCGTCGTCGGCATTCCGTGGTTCTGCTCCTATTACTTTGATTTTTTTATTAATACCTTTAATTAATGTTGATGTCCCGCTCATTAATCCTCCGCCTCCAATCGGAGCAACCACAATATCCAGTGCGGGAACCTCCTGGAGAAGTTCCAGAGACGCCGTACCCTGCCCGCAGATGACATCGAAATTGTCATAAGGATGTATGAGAGTTGCGCCCTCCCTGTCCATAATTATCCTGCATGTTTCCTCGCGTGCCTTAAGAGTTGGCTTGCAGAAAGTTATTTCTGCTCCATAATCTTTCACAGCATTTTTCTTAACGCCGGGTGCTGTTTCAGGCATAACGATAAACGATTTTATCCCGTTCATTGAGGCAGCAAGGGCCAGTGCTGCAGCATGGTTCCCTGATGAATGGGTAACTACTCCTTTTCTCTTCTGTTCCTGAGAAAGAGATAAAACCGCATTGGACGCACCTCTGAATTTGAAAGCTCCGACTTTCTGAAAATTTTCGCATTTGAAAAAAAGTCTGCAGTCAGTTATTTTATTCAGCTGGCGGGATGTCAGAACAGGAGTGCGGTGAATCAGATGGTTTATTCTTTCGTGCGCTTCTAATATATCGGCAGCATCGGGAAGTCTCATAAATAGTAATTTTAACGAAATGACAGAAGGCTGTCACAAAAACAACCATGTGATTTTGAATCTGTTTACCGCTGCGGAACGTGAGTCCGCTGGCCGGGTCTAATTTCACAAGTGTTATCGGGACAGCCTTCTGAATTACCGGATAAAGTTAAAATATGCTCAAAGCCACAGTCAGTCCGGCCATCACTACTGATACCATTGACATAAGTTTTATCAGGATATTCAGTGACGGGCCGGAAGTATCCTTAAACGGGTCTCCCACTGTATCTCCGACAACTGCAGCCTTATGAGGTTCACTTTTCTTACCGCCGTAATTGCCTTTTTCAATGAATTTTTTCGCATTGTCCCACGCGCCTCCGGCGTTGTTAAGCATGCTGGCGAGAGTAAAACCGGCGGTCATGCCGCCAGCAAGAAGGCCAACCACACCTGGAACTCCAAAGATGATTCCGATTACCAGAGGAACTATAATTGCCATCAGTGAAGGAACCATCATTTCTCTCTGTGCTCCTGCAGTTGAGATTGCAACGCATCTTGCATAATCTGGTTTTCCTTTGCCTTCCATTATACCCGGTATTTCGCGGAACTGTCGTCTTACTTCTTCAACCATTCTGCCGGCAGCCCTTCCAACTGCTTTCATGCTCATTGCACAAAATGCAAATGCCATCATGGCACCCACGAATACTCCACCGAGAAGTATTGGGTTAAACAGTGAAAGGTCATAGGCAGCGGCAAAGTCTTTCACTGTAGCTGTTGTGACGTTGACCGCAACCTGTCCTTCCTGAACTGAGGGCATTACTTTATTGTAAAACAGTGTATCCCCTATCTGTTTAAATCCTTCCGGGGATTTATCTATGAGGCGTCCGATCCAGAGTTTTACTTCTTCCATATAGGCTGCCATGAGGGCGAGTGCGGTAAGAGCTGCCGAGCCTATTGCAAAACCTTTACCCGTTGCTGCGGTGGTGTTACCAAGTGCATCGAGAGCATCGGTGCGTTCCCTCACTTCTTTTGGAAGTTCGGACATTTCAGCATTTCCGCCTGCATTGTCAGCTATAGGGCCAAAAGCATCAGTAGCGAGTGTAATACCAAGGGTTGAAAGCATTCCGACAGCTGCGAAACCTATACCATATACTCCCTTTGCAAAGTCGGTGAAGCCTCCGGCAAATCCAAATGCTGCAACAATTCCAACGACTATTGTGACGACCGGAACCCATGTGGAGAGCATACCTACTGCCATACCTTCAATAATGACAGTTGCCGGGCCCTGCTGAGCCTGTTTGGCAATGCCTTTGGTAGGTTTATAGCCGTCAGATGTAAAATATTCTGTCGATTGTCCTATTATTACTCCGGCTGCGAGACCTGCCACAACTGAGCCAAAGACTCCCCATGTAATCCAGCCTGCCATTGCAAGAAGGGCAAGAGCCACGAGAATAAGGACCGAACTTCCTCCTGTCCCTAGGAGAAGAGCATTAAGAAGGTTTTTTGCTGTGGCCGATTCTTTTGCTCTTACCATATATACCCCGACAATTGAAAGAAGTATGCCGACTGCTGATACGATCATAGGAGCCAGAATGGATTTTATCTGCATGTCTGTAGTAAGCCCCGGTAAAGCTGCACCCAGGGCAGCAGTTGCAAGTATTGATCCGGCGTATGATTCGTAGAGGTCTGCTCCCATGCCGGCAACATCACCCACATTATCTCCGACGTTATCAGCTATTGTTGCCGGATTTCTCGGGTCGTCCTCAGGAATTCCTGCCTCAACCTTGCCGACAAGGTCTGCACCCACGTCAGCTGCCTTTGTGAAAATGCCGCCGCCAACACGTGCGAAAAGTGCCTGCGTCGATGCACCCATACCGAAGGTAAGCATTGTTGCAGTTATTTCAATAAATTTCTGATGTTCAGTAGTACCCGGATGAACAAATGTCAGGCCAAGGAATTTTAACCCTGCTTCCATATGTTCAGGAGTAAATATCAGTCCGTTAAGCAGGAGAAACCACAATGCCACATCGAGAAGGCCGAATCCTACTACTACCAGACCCATTACAGCACCACTTCTAAGAGCAACTTTCAGTCCGCTGTTAAGTGATTTTGAGGCAGCCCAGGCAGTCCTGTTTGAAGCGTAAGTGGCCGTACGCATTCCCAGATAACCACATAAGCCTGAAAAGAAACCACCTGTCAGAAAGGCAATCGGTACAAACGGATTCTGAACTCCGAGGTAGGCAAGAATAGTAAGCAACACAACAAGAATCAGGAACACTTTAATGACCACACTGTACTGTCTCCTCAGATAAGCCATAGCCCCCTCTCTTACATAGGCGGCAATCTCCTTCATTCTCTCAGTACCTTCTTCCTTAACCTTCATACTCCTGTAAAAAATCCAGGCAAACAGCAGCGCAATAAGCGCTGAAACCGGAACAATCCAAAAAATACTACTAATCATCTTATTTGTTTTTAATTTGAATTAATCAGGTAAAACTTTATTTTTTTGACGGTACAAAACTAAATTAGTTTTTTGTTTATGCAAATGAAAAAAACATATTCTTGAAACCTGATCAGGTTTTTTCTCCCGGAAACTATCGGATAAAACAGGACAGTTCAGGTATTTTATTTTATTAGCAGAATACCAGCTAATGTAAACTGATCCTTCGGGCTTACCAGCATTTTTTATATTGCCCTGAAGAATTCATAATTCATATCTTCCAGGTCTTTCATACTCGGATAGGGGTAATGCACAATTTCATCTTTTGCTCCCACATAGAATCCGGTGTCAATAGTTCTGTAAAGCAATTCACCGGAGAAAATTCTCTGGACAGTCTTCATGTGCTTCTCATATTCTCCCCTCAGAATTTCAAGGCAATCGCGCAGGTGACCGATATTGGGATAAGGAAGATGTTCTGCGGATCCGTAAAGAGGATTTGTGGCCAGTTCGCCAAGCTTAAGTTCAACAAAGAAGAGTTTTGGCAGTGTTATCGGCTGTGACCCGTCTGTAAGACGCTTCAGGAAGGCGGAAGGAGGAAGATCGCTGGCTACATGCGGCGTTACCGGTGCAAGCTCCTGATAAAGGTGAAGAGCTCCTGCCTTTTCCCTGCTTTTGTCGTACACAGCTTTTTTAAGTTCCAGAACACATCCGTGATCGGTCGTAAGATAGAGGTTTTTTAGGGCTGACAGGGGTATCATTTCAAGTACCCTGTAAACAGAAAGGTAAACAGAACTTTTCGGGCTGCCGTCTTCCTTGGCCACACATCTTCTGTTCATGCTTTCAACATCAATAAGCTTTTCAATCTGCGGCAGGTCAACCTCGAAAAAGATTGTCTGTGCCTTGTTGCGCTTCTTTGTTCCTGTCGAAAGATACATTCCGAATCCTTCAGGAGGAAGCATTGAGGCCACCAGTGCCTCAGGTGTACAGGTTAAATAAACGTACTTGCTCATTTTATTCAGGGTTTAATGATTCCTATATCAAATTTAAACTTCTTTTTCAGGTAGCAAATAATTAATCAGACGAATTGTTGAAACAATATAATTGTTAAGTTAATTATTTTTTTGGAAAAAGAAAAATGACAGCTTATTATACTGATTATTAAGTGTGTCCTTTACATTTATATTTTTTTAAAAACGGTAATACTGATCCGGATTTCTAATAAGAGAGCCCCAGGCTGACACTATTTCATATTTTGTATTATTTTCGCCGGCATTAGATTTAATGTAAACACCAATTAAAATGAACACATCAGGTAAAATAAAAGTTGGTATTGCAGGTTACGGCAACCTTGGTAAAGGAGTAGAACTTGCTATCACACAGAATTCTGATATAGAACTTATCGGGGTCTTTACGCGCAGGGATCCGGAAAAAGTAAAATCCTCATCTCCGGTCTTTCACCTCACACAGGCTGAAAATTTCAGAGGTAAAATTGATGTTATGATCCTTTGCGGCGGTTCTGCCACGGATTTGCCTGAAATGGGTCCCATGCTGTCTGCTATCTTCAATACGGTTGACAGCTTTGACACGCATGCAAAAATACCTGAATATTTTACCAATATTGATAAAATTGCAAGAAGAAACAAGACATTAAGCCTGATCTCAACAGGCTGGGATCCCGGATTATTTTCACTGGCCCGGTTGTTGGGACAATGCGTTCTCCCTGAAGGAAAGGATTATACATTCTGGGGAAAAGGAGTCAGCCAGGGGCACTCCGA
>JABUEV010000171.1 GCA_013314865.1 Bacteroidales bacterium
TTGCCAGTTGACTTTTTTTTAAATAAGAATGAATAATTTTCGCCCTGTTTCAGAATGATTTTTAATCATCTTCCATTTTAAAACTTAAGATTTTTCTGATATGAAAATTTTCAATTATCAAGGTCTGAAAACATTAGTGTTGTTATACTTATTTTTTCTTACGCCTTTGACTGCGCAGTACAGGGACTACAAAGGGATAGCTTCATCTGTCAGTGCATTAGGCAAAGAGTATCCAAATGTCTGCACGGTAAAATCTCTTGTCAGAACTGAAGGAGGGAAGGAGATCTGGCTTATTTCAGTCGGCAGGGGTGATAAAGACAGCAAACCTGCTGTAGCAGTGCTGGGGGGAGTTGAGGGGAACCACCTGGCAGGCAAAGAACTGGCTCTGGGATTTGCTGAAGCACTTTTAAAGAATTCAGGATCAGCCGAAATAAGCGGTCTGCTTGACAAGATTACATTCTACATTTTTCCGGATGTAAGCCCTGATGCTTCAGAAACATTTTTCACCAAACCGGTTTATGAAAAACTTTCAAACAGCAGGCCTGCAGATGATGACAGGGATTTTGCAGTTGATGAAGATCCCTTTGAAGACCTTGATAATAACGGATACATTACTCTTGTCAGGATTCAAGATCCTGCAGGTGATTATACCGAATGTCAGGATGACAACAGAATAATGGTTCAGGCCGACATTTCAAAAGGTCAGAAGGGTTCTTATTTCGTTTACACTGAAGGCATCGACAACGATAAGGACGGAAAATTCAATGAAGATGGCCCCGGAGGAGTCTGTTTTAACAGAAATCTCACCTTTAATTACGAAGAATTTGGAGAGATGGCAGGACTGCACCCTGTTTCCGAGCCTGAAGTTAAAGCAGTAATTGACTTTCTGTACGATCATTTCAACATCTTCGCAGTTTTTGCATTCAGTCCGCAGAATAATCTCGGACAACCCATGAAATCACAGGAACGAGCTTCAGCCGGTGAGGCATCTTCCAGTTCTGGCCAATCTGCTCAGGAGCAGGGTGAAAGACGGATGATGCAAAACAGGAAAATCACTGCAATTATGAAAAGTGATGAGAAAATAAACAAATACGTATCAGACAAGTATCACGAAATAACAGGCTTAAAAGGAGCCCCGCCATCCATTTCAGCTCCGGGGAATTTTATGGAATGGGCCTATTATCATTATGGCAGATATTCATTCAGTACTCCAGGCTGGTGGTTCCCTGCCGACAAGGATAAATATCCGGAAGCTGAATTTCTGAAATATGCATTAGAGAACGGCATTGAAGATGTTTTTGTTCCGTGGAAAGAGATAAAACATCCTGACTTCCCCGGTAAAAAGGCTGAGGTTGGTGGTCTAAAACCATTTGCAATGATAACCCCTCCGACTGAAAAGCTACCTGAGCTCATTGCGAAAAACTATGAGTTCATTCTTTCTTTAGCATCAATGCATCCTGAACTTGAGTTTCTTGATGTCACGACCGAGGATCAGGGGGAAAACATTTACAGAGTGTCCCTTAAGGTTCACAACCGCGGTTTGCTTGCTACATGCACCGAAGCAGGGGATAATAATATGTGGACAAGAATAATGAGAATCTCTGTAGAATGCGGCAGGAATCAGAAGCTGATAAGCGGCCGGAAAGTGCAGAGGATTCAGCGGCTTGAAGGGGATAAAAGTGCTGAATTCAGCTGGCTAATCAGCGGAAAAGGCCCTGTTAAAATTACAGCCGGTGCTGTCAACACCGGAATTATAACTACAACCGCAGAATTGAAATAATAAACTTATCAATCAGACGAGAAATGAAAACTATTTCCTTAATAACAGCAATTATTTTCACTATCTCTATAAGCACCATACCTGCATTATCCCAGAATGAGGAAATGTTTTACAAGGCGGCCGGCAGTCCGGCAAATCCGAAAGTCCAGGCCTCATGGAATAAATACTATACAAATGCCGGCATAGAAGACCTGTGCAGACGTCTCTCAAAGGCATATCCGGATCTTGTTTCAATGGAGTCAATCGGAAAATCATACCAGGGCAGGGATATTTATCTTCTGACTGTTACTGACAAAAAAGCGGGGGATCCTTCATCAAAACCGGGATACTGGATAGACGGGAATATTCATTCGGTTGAGCTTCAGGGAACTGAAATGGCTTTGTACACTGCATGGTATCTGTGCGAAATGTACGATGAGAATGCTTTCATAAAAAAACTTCTTGCCGACAAAACATTCTATATAGCTCCGACCATAAATCCCGATTCAAGGGAATATTTTACTTCAGTGGGTGTACCGCCGAGGTCGGGTCTTGTTCCCCGTGATAATGACCGTGACGGTCTTTTTGACGAGGATGGTTACGACGATCTGAACGGAGACAAAAATATAAGCCAGATGAGGAGAAGGAATCCTGAAGGGATGTATAATACAGACCGTCGGGATCCGAGGAAAATGGTGCGTGTCGAGCCCGGGCAGACAGGTGAATGGGAGCTTCTGGGCATGGAAGGGATAGATAATGACGGCGATGGACTGGTAAACGAAGACGGCCCCGGAGGCTATGATGGCAACCGTGACTGGGGTTTTAACTGGGAACCAAACTATGTTCAGAACGGAGCTGACAAATATCCTTTTACTTTTCCTGAAAACCAGGCTGTGCGCGACTTTGCATTAAAGCACAGGAATATCGCCGGAGCTCAGTCATTTCATAACTCCGGAGGCATGATACTCAGAGGACCCTCAATTCAGAGTGGAGGAGCTGAAGCATACAGCTCGTCGGATGATGCAGTTATTAATGCAATAGGCCGAAAGGGAGAGTTGATGCTTCCGGGCTACAGACTTCTGACAATCTGGAAAGACTTGTATCCAGTTTATGGCGGGGAGGTTGACTGGTGGCATGGGGCAATGGGATGCTTTGTCTATTCAAATGAACTGTGGAACAGCTATCTGATGTTTTACGATACAGCCCAGGTTGACGAGTATGAATTTGACAGGCTTCTGCTTTTCGAAGACTCCTTTATCCCGTGGCAAAAAATAAATCATCCCGTTTATGGTGAGGTTGAAACAGGAGGCTTCAGTAAAAATTTCGGTCGCCTTCACCCTGGCTTCCTGCTCGAACCAGACGCTCACCGCAACGCTGCATTCTGCATCTATAATGCCGATCAACTGCCCAGACTTGAGATAACTGAAATTAAAACAAATAAGATTGACGGAGGACTTACAGAAGTCACTGCAAAAGTGAAAAATACAAGAATGATTCCCACACATTCAGCAAGCAACCTGAAATATAAGATTGACCCGCCTGATTATATATCACTTGAAGGAGGGAAGGTGGTGGCAGGCATGATTGTGGATAATGTTGACCTTAACCTGACAACAGATCAGAAAAAGAACCCCCAGAGAATTGAGGTAAAAAATATAGAAGGGTACCAGACTGTGACTGTCAGGTGGATTGTCAGGGGCGGTAACAAATATACTGTAAAAGCTGTGAGTGTGAAGGGAGGAATTTGTAGCAAAACCTCTGAATAAAAGAAGCTGTCTCAAAAGCACCTGTCCCTGTAACTAACCTTTAATTCTACCTGATGCTGATCTGTTTGATTACAAGCTTTATAACAGACTTTTGAGACAGCACTGTTCAAAGGAGGAATGAAAACTAATAAGCCTGAACTGATATTCTGAAAAAACCTGTTGCTTTTGATGCATTAATCTGAAATTTCCATTTACCCAATTTATCCCTGTTTTCTTCTTCGGTAATCGAAAATGATTTTCTCCAGTTGAGATTCCCGAATTCATCTATTACAATGTCAGAATAAGTTTTACCGTTTGGCATTACTATCTTTATTCTTATCTCTCCCGATTTGCAGTCGCCGTTGACAGCCATCGAAACATTCCTGACATTCTTCTCAACCTCAAAAATGTATTCATTCGAAATAGTGTTTTCCTTGATTGATTTTGTAAATTCCCACGAAGTTCTTTCGGAATCACCCATAAAGAACTGATCATAGAAATTGTTCATCCCCGGAGTAAATACAAAAGATTCTCCGAAAGGAAAATTTCTGCCAATATCACCTCTGTACATCTTTACCCACTCGTTGACTTTTGACATTTCTTCAGCCTGATTTCCTGCTTTCTGAATGTCATGCTGAATTTTCTTCATTTGTTCTTCAGAAAGTTTTGAAGCTTCGTCAAAAGCTTTTTTCTTTTCTGCAATGGCTTTCTTCTGCTGGTCAATTTCCTCCAGCATTCTTAATTCCTTCTCTTTTTCTGTCTCTTCTTTGGTTTTTTCCTGCCCTGCTGCTGGCTGAAGAAATGATGAGATGAAGATTGAAAGAATTAAAATCCCTGATATTCCATTTGTTTTCATAGCTGCCTTGTTTTTTTACCTGAATCAAAATTAATGCCCTGTGAGCTGTTATTTTGTTAACACAAGGTTAATGCAGGGTTAATGTTTTAGTATGATGGACATCTTACCAATAAAATAAATATTTTTGAATAAAATAACCCTGATACAATGAAATTTAAAAATACCATCCAGGCTCTTGGAATATTTACAATAGTCATTCTGGTTGCCGCCCAGTTGGTCCTTGTAAAGAATATATGGAAACAAAAAGATGAGATGTTCAATCTCAGGTACAGGATGATTTCGCAGGATGCTCTTGAAATGCTGAGAAGAAGGTGGTCTACTGACGGTTTCGACACAGCGCGGATGATTATAAGCGCATATTCAGACCAGATGGTAAAAGAAGTGGCACAGATGAAGGATGATTCACTTCTGGCATCAAAAAAGAAAGACATAATTCTGTTTGTCACAAAAGTATTGACTCTTGAACAGGATCTTTCACAGTTTCTTTCAGTCTATTTTGAAAGAATGGGGTTTGAAAAGGATTTCAACTATAACATTGTTCTTAACAGGTTTGAGCTCATCACTGATTTTGATGAGAGGATTCCGGTATATATTAACGAAGAATTTGCTGGCAGACGGCCGCCCAGGCAGAATGAAACCCGGACAAAGGAAAACAGGGTGCGTACTCCCAGTACTGAAATACTTGTAAAAGGGGACAGGACAGAAGGTGACCATTTCAGGCTGGATTTTGATTTTTACATTGATTTTTCAGACAAACAGAGGGTAATACTTAGAGATACAGCGGCTTCTCTTGCTCTTAGCATCCTGAGCATTCTGGTTGTGGTTATCTTGTTCCTCATAACTTACAGGAATCTTATGGAAGAAAGAAGATTATCCAACCTTAAAACTGACTTCATCAATAACATGACTCACGAGTTGAAGACTCCCCTTTCTACAATTACTGTTGCCGGCCGTACACTGGAGATGGAAAAAATCAGAAAGGATGAATCCAAAATCCTGGAAACTGCAAAGCTTATCGGGAAGCAAAGTGTCCACCTTAACCAGCTGATAAACATGATTCTCGAGATAAGCATGTGGGAAAGAACGCAGTTTGCCATTGAGAAGAAAAAGGTGAAAATTGATGATGTACTCAGGGAAATTGTGGAAAGTTTCAAAACAGGCTGTGGTAACTGTGCAGTTATTAACCAGAAAATCAACCTCGATGGTGTCACTGCAGGAATCGACGTTGTTTATTTTACCACTCTTCTGAATAACCTTCTTTCAAATGCGGTTAAATACTCCGACAAGGACCCTGTGGTAGTGGATGTAGAAGCATTTGCAGATAACAACAATATCCATATAAAAGTGGCCGATAACGGCATTGGAATAAGCAAAAGTGATCAGAAGCACATCTTCGACAAGTTTTACAGGGCCTCTTCAGGCAATATTCATAAATACAAAGGACTCGGGCTTGGACTTTATTATGTAA
>JABUEV010000172.1 GCA_013314865.1 Bacteroidales bacterium
GGAAAACCTGATGGAAGACAGCATAAACGTTGACTTTCAGAATACAAAGGAAATGAGTCCGTGGTTGTTAAACAAAAGGATTAACCAGTTTTAATGAAAATGAAAAACGACCTGAACATAAAAAAGCTTTATGCTTTATCATCAGAAAACCGCAGATTCTGCTTTTCCCTGCCTCTGAAAAATTTTATACGCGTCGGGAAAAGGGATTATGAGGTAAAACTTAAACATGATGAAAAATTCGGGACATATATTCTCTGGAAGAACCGTAAGTATCCTGTCCAAATAGTCCGTTCACGCCAGAACAAATATGAAATACTTTTTAATGATATCAGTTACACATTTACAGTTGAGACTCCTTTTTCAATGCAAAGGATGAAGGTACTGAGTTCTGTAAAAGGAAAAACTGAAAAAGAAGTAATAAAGGCTCCCATGCCCGGAAAAATCATTGATGTACTGGTAAGAGAAGGCTCCTCGGTACTGAGGGGTGAACCCCTGCTCATCCTTGAAGCCATGAAAATGCAGAATGAGATCCAGTCGCCTGTCAATGGAAATGTCATCAAAGTACTGGCAAAACCAAATACAAACGTCATGAAAGACGATGTGTTGGTGGAGATTAAGGTGGAATAGAAGTCGTGCAGTCTTACAGTCTTGCAGTCTTGCAGTCTCGGAATGACCACTGAATGACGAATTGTTTTTTAAGTCACCTATCACAAATAACTAATCACAAATCACCTACTTTTCCGGTATCTGCTTCAGTGTTTCACACAGGTAATCAAAGAATTTCTTTACTGATGGAATATGAACCTTTTCGTCAGGGGAGTGAGGGAACCTGATGGTAGGTCCGAATGATATCATGTCAAGATTTTTGTAGACTCCTCCGATAATACCGCATTCAAGTCCGGCATGAATTGCTTTTATTTCCGGTATTTTACCATACATCTTCCGGTATACTTCGCTCATGGTTTTCAGGATCGGGGAATTCATATCCGGTTTCCAGCCGGGATAACTGCCTGACATATTGACATCAGCATCGATAAGGTGAAAGACTGCGGCAATTTTCCAGGCGGTAGCTTCCTTGGCTGAATCAACTGAGCTTCTTGTAAGGCAATGAGCCTCAAATTTACCGTCTGAACATCTCACTATTGCCAGATTATTTGAGGTTTCAACGAGGCCTTTCATCGACTGGCTCATTCGCTGAACCCCGTTAGGGCAAACAAAAAGAGCTCTGATAATTCTGTACTGATCGCCTTGCTTCATAACCCTGGGCGGCAGTTGTGTTTTTGAAGCTGTAAATGAAAGGTCAGGTTCGGTCTCAGCAAATTCTGCCCTGTACATCTTTTCATAGTTCCTTACGAATTTCGTGAATTCCCTTAGTTTTATTTCAGGAACGACAAGAGTTGCTGTTGCTTCCCGTGGAATTGCATTTCTAAGGTCTCCTCCCCTTAACTCTGCAAGGCGGATGCCAAAATCGGATTCAGCCTGCATTAAAAATCTGGACATCAGTTTATTTGAATTTGCTCTTCCCAATGCTATGTCAACACCGGAATGCCCTCCTTTCAACCCTTTCAGCACAATTCTAAGGGCAGTCATTCCATCAGGAGTTCTTTCAAGGGCATATTCTCTTGAGGCACTTACATCAATCCCCCCTGCACAGCCCACATATAATTCACCTTCATCCTCCGAATCCAGATTCAGCAGAATGTCCCCTTTGAGCAGTCCTTTTTTAAGCCAGAAAGCTCCCGTCATACCAGTCTCCTCGTCAACAGTAAAAAGGGCTTCAAGTGGTCCGTGAGGAATGTTGTCAGATGAAAGGATTGTCAGTGCGGCCGAGACACCAATGCCATTATCAGCACCAAGAGTTGTTCCGTTGGCACGCACCCATTCGCCATCAATTACAGTTTCTATCGGATCCTTTTCAAAATCATGTTTCTTATCGCTGTTCTTCTGAGGGACCATGTCAAGGTGAGCCTGAAGAATAACTCCTTTTTTCCCCTCCATGCCATTGGTGGCAGGCTTCCTGATGATTACATTTCCAGCTTTGTCAACAACTGTTTCAAGTTTATGTTTATTGCCAAAATCCTTGATATATTCAATCAGCTTTTTTTCCTTTTTCGAAGGATGCGGAATCTGTGTAATATCATAAAAAAATTTCCACAGCTTTGACGGTTCAAGTTTGAGTATGTCGTTCATATTAGTTATTATTTAATTAATAATCAATAAAATTAGCAAATCCATAAAATATAAAATATGACAAAAATCGTGAAAAAGTAAAATGACCGGATAACATCAGAAATGTAACAAAAACTTAACAATTACACAACTTTGAATTTTGAATGAATTGTTCTAATTTCACGGCGGCTTTTAAATGACATGTTGTTGAAAACTATTAGTGAAGGAAACGACATAAAAACTTTCAGAATTATCTTTGAAAAATTGACCGCTAGAGCCTGTATTAAAACCGTAAAACGGTGAATATATACCTGATTTTTGTAATAGTACTTCTCTTGCTAGCCGTATCTGACCTGGTAGTCGGCATAACTAATGATGCGGCCAATTTTCTCAATTCAGCCATCGGATCGAAGGTTGTACCTTTAAAGTATATTCTTGCAATAGCCGGACTGGGAGTACTTATTGGCGCCACCTTTTCAAGCGGCATGATGGAAATTGCCCGGTCGGGCATCTTTAATCCCGGGCAATTTTACTTTGCAGAAATAATGATAATCTTCCTGGCAGTTATGATAACCGATGTGGTTCTTCTGGACACATTTAACACTTTCGGATTTCCAACATCAACAACTGTTTCAATAATTTTTGAACTTCTGGGTGCATCGGTTGCAATTGCCATGGTCAAAATATTAAAATCAACAGGCAATATAGCTGATCTGGGAATTTATATCAATTCAGCCAAAGCTCTGGCTATAATTTCCGGCATCCTTCTTTCAGTCATCATAGCCTTTACCTGTGGTATGGTGGTACAATTTTTCACAAGGCTGGTTTTTTCCTTCAATTATGAAAAAAATCTCAGGTATTTTGGTTCCCTATGGGGAGGAGTAGCTATTACCGCCATTGTATATTTTATTCTGGTCAAAGGTGCCAGAGGCGCTTCCTTTATGACTGAAGAAGCTGTAAAATGGATTCAAACCAATGTAGGAATCCTGCTTATTTTCACATTTACAGGCATAACAGCTTTACTTCAACTATTGGCAAGCATCTTCAGGGTCAATATATTGAAGATAATAATACTTGTCGGCACATTTTCACTTGCGATGGCTTTTGCAGGAAATGACCTGGTAAACTTTATAGGTGTACCTCTTGCCGGACTTTCTTCATATACAGAGTTAGTTTCAAATCCTGAGTTTACTCCAGACACGCTGAAAATGAATGCCTTAAGCCAGCCAATCAAGACTCCCACACTTTTTCTCCTGGCAGCTGGATTCGTAATGGTAATTACATTATTTCTTTCAAAGAAGGCAAGAACCGTTTCGCAAACGGAAATAAGCCTGGCCAGGCAGGAGTCAGACGGTGGTGAAAGGTTCTCATCATCCAGGATTTCAAGATCAATTGTCAGGGGTTCGGTAACTATTTCAAAATTTATTAACAGACTTTTACCGGGGAAACTTATCTTATTTATCGAAAGACGTTTTGACCCTGGTTCATTCAACAAAAAAGCCAGGAATAAGAAAGACTCTTCCTCATTTGATTTGCTCAGGGCTTCAGTAAATATGTTTGTGGCAAGCATTCTGATAGCACTTGCAACATCTTTAAAACTTCCCCTTTCAACGACTTATGTCACCTTTATGGTAGCTATGGGAACCTCTCTGTCTGACAGGGCATGGGGAAGGGAAAGCGCTGTATACAGAATAACCGGAGTTATCAGTGTAATAGGCGGCTGGTTCTTTACTGCTTTCACCGCATTTACAGTGTCATTTCTTATAGCTTTGTTTCTTAATTGGGGAGGCCTTGTAGCTATAATTATTGCCATAGGAACAGCAATATTTTATGTTGTCCGCACCAATTTCATCCATAAAAAAATATACGAAAAGATCCACAAAAAGGATGAGTTTGATGAAAAAGAGACTCTTAACGGAGAAAATATAGTACAGAGGTGCAATTCAACTATTGCAAATGTCACAGGCACAGTGTCAAAGCTTTATTTCTCGTCCATTCTGAACCTGATTAAGGAGGACCGTGCGAAAATGAAGAAGACTCAAAGGAAAATTGAGGAACTTAATCAGCTTGCGAAAGAACTGAAATACAACATCTATCCTACTCTGAAAAAGCTTGAGGAAGACTCTGTCGAGACCGGGCCGTATTATGTTCAAATACTCGACTACCTGAGGGAAATAGCACACTGTCTGAGATTTATTGGCGATCCCATTTATGAGTATATTGATAACAATCACCCTCCCCTGATAAAAGAACAGGTAAAGGATTTGCATGAGCTTAACGAATCGGTAGTGTCATTTTTCGAAGAGATACAAAACATAATAAAAAAGAAGAACTTCACGGAGCTTGAGACGCTCATAGCACATCAGCATGTAATCCTTGATATTATAGCTAAAATCAAAAAAAAGCAGATAAAGTTTATTAAATCTGAACTTGTGGGAACCCGAAACACTCTGCTTTATCTTAACCTGCTTTCAGAAACCAAGAACCTGATACTCTATGCACTTAATATGGTAAAATCACACAGAGACTTCCTTCTAAGTGACAACTTATCCTCCAAATCAAAAACAAAAGTTGTTGAGACATTAAAGATTGCCGAATAAGATTTTCCGCATAAATTCATTCATTCTTGTTATCTTCTCTCTATTTAATATTTTGTTCAGTAGACTGAATTCACAAGCGAAAAACACCCGGATTGATATTTTAGATATCTTTGAGCTCAAATAATAAAAGAAAAAGACGAACCTATGAACATTGATAAGATATTCAAATTCTTTGTCCCGAAAGATCATTCATTTTATCCGCTTTTTGAGGCAGATGCACAGAACCTCGTTAAAGCTGCCGGGCTTCTGAAGGAAATGCTTTCAGTAGATGATAATGAAACCCAGGAAAAGTTGCATAAAGAAATCAAGGAAGTGGAACAGGTGGGCGATACCATAACTGACAAAGCTTATGAGCAGTTAAACAAGTCATTCATCACACCTTTTGACAGGGAAGATATACATGCACTCACATCACATATTGACGATGTCGTTGATACAATTAACGGTGTAAGCAGAAGGATTTGCCTCTACAGGCCAAAAAAGCTGATGCCGGTCTATAAGGTAATGGGAGAAATGATATATGATGCCGCAAAGGAAATTGAAATCTGCATTCATTACCTTAATGATCCGGCTGCGTTTAAAAAAGAGATCGCAGAGTCATGCGACAAGGTAAAAGACATTGAACATAAGGCTGATGAGTATTACTATATTGCTGTTTCAGAGCTCTTTGAAAAAGAAAAGGATTCTGCTGAGCTTCTAAAGAACAATAAAATTCTGGAAATACTCGAACGTGCTGTCGATGAAGAAGAGGATGTAACCGATGTCATTAAAGCTATCCTGGTCAAAATGGCCTAGTCCTATAGACCAGTCGACTTAGGGACTAAGAGACTAAGGGACTCAGAGACTTAGGGGCTCAGGGACTAAGAGACTAAGTGATTGGAACGCGAAACGATAAACCCCAAACTATTTCTTTATATTAGGCAATTCAAGCCCGTAATGTTTTTTCCTGTCCTCAGCTTTCAGAAGAAGAGCAAAGACAAGTGCCAATAATCCAAAGCATGTAAAGATTATCATTGGAAGGGTATAATTATAACTAGGCACTTGAACCCCGT
>JABUEV010000173.1 GCA_013314865.1 Bacteroidales bacterium
TGAAAAATACATAAAAAGATTTGCAGAATGACCGATCTACTCAGCATACTGTTATATATACAGATTGCCCTCAGTGCAGCGTGTCTGTACCGTATTATAAGAGGACCCACAATACCTGACAGAATGGTGGGCATTGACATTTTCGGAATTCTGGTCGTCGGGATTTGTGCGATACTTTCCATTGAGACCGGCAAATCATTCATCCTTGACATAGGCATTGCATGGATTATCTTAAGTTTCATAGGAACACTGACTCTGGCTAAATATCTTACAGGCAAGAAATTAAATGAATAATATGGTTAGCATTATATTCATATCAATCGGAGTATTGTTTAATTTATTCGGATGTATTGGTCTGATCCGGCTTCCGGATGTCTACAACAGACTGCAGTCGGCCACAAAATGTGTAACTCTTGGATGCTGTAGCATTCTGCTTGGAGTATTGTTTCATTTCGGACTTAATGATGCCGGATTTAAGGCAATTTTTGCAATACCTGTTCTCTTTTTCAGCTCTACTGTTGCAGCTCATGCTTTAATAAGAGGCGCTTATCATTTCGGTGCCAGGCTCGACAAAAGAACAGTTAAAGACGACTATAAGGAGGTTACAGAATGAAATACCCAAAACTGAGAGAACTTAAGGAGGCTGTCATTTCGCTTTTCACTCCGGCCTATACTTCAAAATTCCCCTTTGAACCGCACGTGCCTTTTGAAAAATTCAGAGGGAAACCCGTTGTGGATGACAAGAATTGTGTTGGTTGTGAGACATGTGCCAATGTATGCCCTCCAAATGCAATAACATTTACCGATAACAGGGAAAAAGGCGTCAGAATAATAAGAAGGGATTACGGTAAGTGTATATTCTGCGGTCAGTGCCAGGAACATTGTATTACAGGAAAGGGCGTCACTCTGTCTGACAAGATATACGACATGGCAGTTTTTGAAAGGGATAAGGTAGTTGAATTCCAGGAGAAAGAACTTTTGATCTGCAAGAATTGCGGTGCTATTATTACCACGAGGGATCACCTGCTATATATGCACAAAAAACTCGGACCAAAAGCTTTTGCATCAATACTTAATCTGAATGTGCTGAACCAGAAACTCAGGCTTGAAGAAGGTCAGGATACTTCCGTTGACATTAAGGACGGACTCAAAAGAAAGGACATGTTTAATATTATCTGTCCCAACTGTCTGAGACAGGTCCTTGTCAAATACCTTCATTGATATGCCGGGAGATCTTGACATATTACTATCAGCAAAAGACAAGAAAATATTATTTGTGGGAGTTGGTAACCTTCTGAAACAGGATGATGGAGTAGGGCCTTATATTACCAGCAGGATTGTTGCTTCAGATAATATCGATGCTCTCACAGTTGAAACAGGTCTCGAAAATTATATCGGTAAAATTAACAGCCTGAATCCCGACATTCTCGTTATAGTCGATTGTATGAACCTTAATTCCAGGGCCGGAACATATAAACTTTTGGCACTAAACCAGATACAGGATCTTACCTTTAACACTCATAACATTTCATTAAGGCATTTGTCAGAATTCTTCGAAATGCCTGTCTTTATTCTCGGAATTCAACCCGAAAAAATTGCATTTGGCGAAAATATTTCGTATCTTGTAAAGAATGAAGCTAATAAAATTATTAACCAAATAAATTCAGGGAGGTAATATATGGCTGTAGAATATCTGTGTAAAATCTGCAGAGGTGTTCTGAATGTAAAGACATCTATCATTCTTGCTGCATCTAAAGTAAACAGTTCCAAAAGAGGATTAATTCTTTTAAACCCGGAGATCGGTAATTATACGACCACCACACATCCTACGTTTAAGATTGAGGAAGGGGCAGAATACATTTACACCTGCCCGATATGTCATTCCCAGCTTAACAGCGGCAAATATCCTCATCTTGTGAGGATTCTTATGATCGATGAAGACGGCAAAGAATTCAACATCTATTTTTCAGGAATCGCCGGAGAGAAATGCACCTACAAAATAAGGGGCACCACTATCGAGAAGAAGGGACCGGATGCCGAATTGTACGGCAAATATTTTGACGTTCCGGAAGAGGACAGAAAGTATCTTTAAAACCCTAAAGCTTAATGATTTTAAAAGGATATTCCTCAGGGATATCCTTTTTTGTTTATTGCCGCAGATAACATATATACAGAGAATACAATACTGTAAAGGGACTATTTTGGTCCTTAGCTTTTGCTCTTAGCTGTTTTTTCTGTAAAGAATATATCCTATTTTTGTCACCGTCATACCATAATCTGTAATAATATTTTTTCAAATGGATAATGCTGTTAACTTAAGGTCTGCCGATAACATAAGGATACTGTCGATGTCGATGGTTGAAAAGGCTAAATCGGGACACCCTGGCGGAGCCATGGGAGGAGCTGATTTCATTCATGTTCTTTTTTCGGAGTTTTTAAATTTTGATCCTTCTGATCCATACTGGATTAACCGTGACAGGTTTTTTCTGGATCCCGGACATATGTCTCCCATGCTCTATTCAGTGCTCACCCTTACAGGACATTTCAGTATTGAAGACCTTAAGAATTTTCGTCAATGGGGAAGCTGTACCCCGGGGCATCCTGAACTGGACGTTGCAAGAGGAATAGAAAACACATCGGGTCCTCTCGGGCAGGGTCACACAATGGCTGTCGGTGCAGCTATTGCTGAAAGATTCCTCGCCACACGATTTGGAGAACTCTTCTCACACAAGATCTACGCATTTATTTCCGATGGTGGAATCCAGGAAGAGATATCCCAGGGGGCAGGACGTCTTGCAGGCTTTCTCGGGCTTAACAACCTGATAATGTTTTATGACTCAAATGATATTCAGCTTTCAACTGAAACCAATGCTGTTACCTGTGAAGATACTGCAATGAAATATTCTGCATGGGGATGGAACGTTATTAAAATTGACGGCAACAATCACGAGCAGATACGTTATGCCCTTAATACCGCTGTTAATGAAAAAGAGAGGCCGACTATCATCATTGGTAAAACCATAATGGGCAAAGGTCTGGTCGACAATGAAGGCAGACCATTTGAAAGAAAGACTTCCACGCATGGAATGCCTGTCAGTGAAGCCGGCGGGTCATTTGAAAAATCCCTGAAGAATCTCGGAGGTGACATAAACGATCCTTTTGCCATCTTTGATGATGTAAAGGTTTATTATGCCAAAATACTGGAAAAGAAATCCCTGATTGCATCAGAGTGGAAAAAAGCAAAAGAAAAATGGGCAGTCGAGAATCCGGAGCTTAATAAGAAACTGATTTCTTTTTACAAAGGTGATTTGCCTGAGATTGATTTCCGATCAGTTGTTCACAAGGAAGGTTTGGCTACCAGGGCAGCTTCAGCCAATATCCTGGCAATGCTAGCCAGAACAGTCGAAAACATGATAGTCGCATCAGCCGATCTTGCCAACTCTGATAAGACTGACGGATTTTTAAAGAATACCCGCCCGTTCAGAAAAGGCGACTTTTCCGGAGCATTTCTTCATGCAGGAGTATCGGAACTGACAATGGCCGGAATAATGAACGGCATGGCCCTCCACGGTGGAGTAATACCTGCCTGCGGCACTTTCTTCGTCTTTTCAGACTACATGAAACCTGCTGTCAGGCTTGCCTGCTTGATGGGGCTTCCGGTTAAATATATCTGGACACATGACGCTTTCCGTGTAGGAGAAGACGGACCCACACATCAGCCGGTCGAACAGGAAGCACAAATAAGGCTGATGGAACGGCTGAAGAACCACAGGGGAGAAAACAGCATGCTTGTACTCAGACCTGCAGATTCGGCTGAGACTTCTGTTGCGTGGAAGCTAGCTCTTGAGAACCGTAAGACACCCACAGCTTTAATCCTCTCGCGTCAGAATATCAAAGACCTTCCTTCTGCCACCGGCGACCGCTACAACGATGCCCTGATGTCCGAAAAAGGAGCATATATAGTCCAGGATTGCCAGGGAGTACCCGATTTAATACTTATTGCAAGCGGATCGGAAGTTTCAACCCTTGTCGAGGGAAGCCTGCTTCTTAAAAATGAAAACATTAAAGTAAGAATCGTATCAGCTCCGTCTGAGGGACTTTTCAGAAACCAGCCGCAAGAATACCGGAAATCAGTAATCCCCGAAAACATTCCTGTTTTCGGTCTGACCGCAGGACTTCCGGTGACTCTTGAAGGACTGGCCGGACCAAAAGGAAGAGTATGGGGTGTCAATACCTTCGGATATTCGGCTCCCTATAAGGTGCTCGACCAGAAATTCGGCTTCACAGCTGAAAATGTCTATAACCAGGTGAAAGAATACCTTGCAGGTTACGGAAAATAAAAACAGACAATCCCTTCTATATTTTATCCATTCAATAAATGCTCCCTGTGAAGGAAATATGACTGCTTCACAGGGAGTTTTTTCTTTTAAGTATTAAAATATTTTGATAAATTAGATAGAATAATTTATACACTTCCTGCTATGAAGAAATTAACTGTAATCCTGTTTATCCTGTCAGCCTCAATAACGTGTGTCCTTAAGGGCCAGACTGACACAATCCCGGCAGAATTTGCTGTAGCCGACACCCAGGATGTCAATAGCACCCTCTTCGACACAGATGATCTTCTTGAAATTTCACTCAAATTTGATATTTCATACTATAAGCGCAAAAGATCAGACATTGAATACATTGATGCGGTTTTGCAGTACAATACAAGCCCTGTTGATTCCGTGGTTAAAAATATCAAAGTAAAAGCACGGGGAGAGATGCGTAGAAACTACTGCGACTTTCCGCCCCTTCTTCTGAACTTCAAAATGAAGGACTCTGTGGGAGGGGAATTCACCGGCATCGATAAACTTAAACTCGTACCCTACTGCAAACTTGGAAATGAAGAATACGTCCTTAAGGAATACCTTGTATACAAACTTTACAATGTTCTTACAGATCTAAGTTACAGGGTAAGGCTAATGAGGATAAAATACATAAACACTGCAAAAGACAGTAAACCGCTTGTTCAATACGGATTTGTCATCGAACCTACAAAACTGCTGGAAAAAAGAACCGGTACAAAGGAAATGGAAAATATTAAAGTGAGCCAGAAAGTGATAAAACCTGAGATGATGGATCGAATGGCAATTTTCAACTACATGATCGGAAATACAGACTGGTCAGTTCCAAATATGCATAATGTAGTCATTTTATCACAACCTTTGTCGGAAAGGCCTGAGCTTGCAGTTATTATTCCTTATGATTTCGACTATTCAGGATTTGTAAATACAGACTATGCTGTCCCGTTTGAAACACTGCCCATTAAGTCAGTAAGGGAAAGATATTTTATGGGAATATGCCGGACTGAAGAAGTTTACAGGAATGCTTTGAAAGAATTTTCAGAGAAGAAAGATGAATTTATTAAGGTCATAAATGATTTTCCATATCTTAGCGAAAAATCAAAAAAACAATCAATTGAATATCTGATGGGATTTTTCAACGGACTTGAGAAGAAAAGTCCGGTTGTCTATAAATTCCTGACAGAATGCAAAAAATTTTAAATTTCATATATGGATAATTTTTCAATCGAAAGTTTTATTGCAAACGATACATTGTGGAGCATTCTTGCGAGGTTCGCAATAAACCTCATAGTGTTGTTCATACTTGTTAAAGGTTTGTACTACAGGTATTCAAAAAAAGAAGAGTACCTTTTTTCGTTTTTCCTAATGGGAATTATGATCTTCTTCATCTGTTCTATCCTGAAAACTGTTGATATCCAGTTAGGCATGGCTCTTGGTCTGTTTGCCATTTTTGCCATCTTGAGGTTCA
>JABUEV010000174.1 GCA_013314865.1 Bacteroidales bacterium
TAATAGACATCGCTTATAAGTTTCTGGGTCTCCTCGCGGTGGCACACCTGGCATGAATTGGCTACATTATTCAGCGGGCTCTGAATATGATGATCGGTGAATTTCTGACCGCCTTCACTTATAAAAGGCATGTGGCAGTCGGCACATGAAACGCCGCGCGAAGCATGTGTCCCTGTAAGAAAGATCTCATAATCAGGATGCTGTGCTTTCAGCATGGGAGCACGGCTTAACTGGTGTGTCCAGTCGGAAAAATTAATGTCGTCATAGTATTTTTCAATTTCTTCCGCTGTGGTGCCGTTTTTCCATGGAAAGACAAGATATTGCACGCCTTCATACATACTTTTATTGAAATAGTATTCCACATGGCACTGGGCGCAGACCAGGCTTCTCATTTCCTGGTGTGACACCTTGCTGATGTCTTTTCCCATGGCTTCAAAGGCTTCGAGGAGTGCCGGTCTCGAAATTCTCAGGTTCATTGTTTTCGGGTCATGGCAGTCGGCACAGCCAATAGGATTTATAACCTCAGTGCCTTTTGTATCCCAACTGCCCCTGTAGAATTCTGCCACTCCAACCTGGTTCATCAATCTCGGCACATCGGGACTTTTGCATGTCCAGCATGTATTTGGCTGAGGACTGGGTACGTTATTAACCGGCGCCCCTGTGCGGAGAGTATTATGCACATCTGTGACAGAATAATAGTGTCCCCTACCCTGATTATAATCCCTTGAGAACAGGTAACCTGCCCAGAGAACGGCCATTCGGGGTGACTCTTCAAGCATATCAACCATTGCACTGCCGTTATATTTGCTTCTAAAGCCGGTATCAGCAGTTTTCATATATGTGTTATATTCCCTTGGAAAGAATTCCCCCCATTTGGCATTCCGTGGCTCATAAGGCTGGAAATCAAGCTTTGGCGAATATGCAAACACTGCTTCAGCCCTTCTTTCAATGATTGACGATGCAAGCATTCCAAGAAGGAACACCACCACCACTGTGGCCAGAAAAATTACCCATCCCAGCCATGGTCTGTTTTTAAGCATCTCCGGTATTGATTTCATATTGAATGTGTTAGTTGTTTATGGTTTCTGGTTATTGGTTTAGAGTTTAGCGTTTATTGTTATTTGATTAGTGAATCCCCTTTCTATAACTTATTACTGATTACCGAATACCCCCGCCTGACCGCGTCAGTCGGGCAGGGAATACCGCCCACCATCTACCTTTCCCTCTTCATCCATTCAGGCACCGGAGAGCCGGGTAATGGTACCCGTGCCCATGGCACGCTTGAAAGGCTGTTGACCCTTCCGTGAGGTGTCTCCCTGTGACATTCCCAGCATTTGCGTTCCATACGAAACAGGTGTGTTTCCATGTTGTATGCCATAAGCCGGCTGTCGGTAAGAAGCTCTTTATGGCAACGGATGCAGTTTTTATGCACTACCTCCCTTCCGGCTTCCTTTATAAAAATTACCTGGGGCTCAGCCCTAAGAGTAAAAATTGTTGCGTGACGAAGCCCATCCTTAGCTTTGAAAAAATATTTATTAAAGATGTTATTGTGCGGCACATGACAGTCGTTGCAATTTGTCACCTCACGATGCGAACTGTGGTACCAGGTTGCATACTGAGGTGCCATAATATGGCAGTTGACACATGTTTCAGGTTTATCGCCCAGGTATGATGGTGCTCTAGAAATATGGAATGAAAAAATTGCCAATCCGCAAAAGATGCCGGCAGTTATCAGCACAGGCAGTTTCCATTCATCGGGAGGTATTAGTTTTTGCAGAAGCCGCATGACGGTTTTTCTGCAATATATCAAAAAAAATAAAAACAGGGAACAGTAAAAACTGTCCCCTGTAAAAAAACCAAAAGTGATGTAAGTTAAATTATCCTTTGTCCTGGTTTACAGGTTATTTCTTATCATATGCAGCGGTAGTCTTCATTTCCCCTCCATCGCGGCCCGGTCTAACAGACTCAATAAGGAGAACTTTACCTCCCTCCGACAGTTTCCATGTCTCGGTAGTTTTCATTTCCCGTGTCTCACCGCCCATGTCGAATGTCATGGTTGACACGATGGTAAGGGCTGTTTTATCGGCCGACCATGTAGCTGTTGATTTACGTGTGGTGTTGAACATCGGGTTTTCGCTAACCTTTCCGTCGAGGGTATATTTGGCGGTAGTCTTCATTTCGCCGCCGTCCCTGCCCGGCATAGTACTTTCAACAGTAAGAAGATTCGGAGCCTGAGTTACTGCCAATGATGTGGCTGCCATACGCATCGGACCGCCTCCGAAATTGCTTTTTGATTCATTCAGTGCCCAGTTACCGGCAAAATTGGCTTGTGCAAACAATCCGGCTGTAGCCATGAAGAAAACAACTATTCCAGTGAGTTTTTTAATTGCAGAATTTTTCATAATAAAAATTATTAAGGTTTATTAATATCAGACAAATCAAAAGGTCAGTTTATTCTGCTAATAGCAATTTTTTTAACAAAAGAAAATCAGGTTCTCATTCCATTCAGAATTTTCAACTTGAGGTATGATAAAGGAAAGGGATTTCATAAAGACTGGCTCACATATCATTCTGCGAGCAAGTATGGGTTCCTCGCTCCGGTTGGAATGACAGACGAAAGCAAAAAAGAACTCCCCTCTATCACCCTGCCAGTAAGGGCAGATTCCTCGCGGAGCCCGGAATGACAGACGAAAGCAAAAAAGAACTCCCCTCTATCATCCTGCCAGTAAGGGCAGATTCCTCGCTCCGCTCGGAATGACAGGCGCGTTTTTTGTTATAGGGAGGGGAAGGAAAACCAGCGGCGCGTGACAGCGCCGCTGGTTTTCCCTTTTTTCCCTTTCTATATTTCCGCGCTGTCATTCCGAACGAAGACCCTTTTGGGTCGGAGTGAGGAATCTGTGAACATTGCCACAAAGCAAAAAAGCTCAGTCCTTTTCGATAAGGGAGATCCCAATTTAACAGGGTCGCAGTGAGGAATCTGTGAATGCTTCCACAATGGAAAAAACTCAATACTTTTCAATATTGGAGATCCCAATTTAACAGGGTCGCAGTGAGGAATCTGTGAATGCTGCCTTAATGGAAAAAGCTCAGTACCTTTCAATATATGGAGATCCCAATTTATCAGGGTCGAAGTGAGGAATCTGTGAATGCTGACACAATCATTAAATTATTAGATTTTTCTAACTATATTTAATAAATGACCTGTCAATTTAAACAATAATGATTTGTTAATTTTTTCAATTTCTGCAGACACCTTGTTTATTATCTAAATCCTCTGACTGGTCTGGCTTTTTTATTGATGTTATTTATAACTTTATTGATTCATCCTTGAACATAACAGATTTAAATGAACATCACTTTCCGCAGAATAGAGGAACGGGACAATGAAGAGATTGCCGGAATTATCCGAACTGTCTTCAGGGAATTCAAAATTGACCGTCCGGGAACTGTTTATTTTGATCCCACTACAGATAATCTTTATGAGCTTTTTAATACTCCGGGATCAGTTTACTGGATTGCCGAGGATGACGGAACCATGACAGGCGGATGCGGTATTTTTCCAACTCCCGGATTGCCTGGCGGATGTGCCGAACTGGTTAAGTTCTATCTTCTCGCACCATGGAGAGGAAAAGGAATCGGCAGAGCATTAATGGAAAAATGTTTTGAATCGGCCAGGGAAATGGGATATAGGCAACTGTACCTCGAATCTCTGCCCGAGCTTGAAAAGGCAGTCTCAATGTATCTGAAGGCCGGATTCAGACATATCCCCCACCCTCTTGGCAACTCCGGACACTTCGGCTGTACAATCTGGATGGTGAAAGAGATGTAAATCATTTCGGATTGCGGATTTTGTCGAACAAGGTGAGACAATCCCGCGAAGCGGGAGCGGATTTTTTTGCAAATATTAAATAGCCGGTTTAACTTTGATAATAAGTAAATTAATCTGCTTTATTTGATCGACTGGTAAACTGCCGCTTAAATGTTAAAATCCGATAAAATACCAATAACAATCGGAGTGGTAGGTCATCTTGATGTGATAACCACAGAGGACCATAAGATTCAGATAGAAAAATTGTTTAATGATCTGGCAGTCAGGTATCCGAATTCCCCGGTCTTTCTTTTTTCATCACTGGCTGAAGGCGCCGACCGTTATGTGGCAAACATCTTTCTTGATATAAAGAACCAGAATGATAATCTCAGGGAAAGGTTTGAGCTGATCGTTCCCATGCCTTTTGAGAAAGATGAATACAAAAAAGATTTTGACGACATCTCCGACAGGGAATTTGAAGAGCTTCTCAAACAGGCAAAAAGAAGTTTTTCTATTGGTTATGACGGAAAGGTGATCGACAGGCCTCATCAATACCTGAATACAGGCAAACTGGTGGCTGACAGCTCTCTTATACTTATTGCCCTGTGGGACGGAGAAGAAGGTAAAAAGGGAGGTACTGCCGATATTGTTAGACATAAAATTACAGGAGACGATGACACTGTGGCAGAGAGCACATTCGAATATGACGGCACTGTCTTCGTCATTCCAAGCGGAAGAAGCAAGTCATCTCTTCAAATTTCTGCAAGGCCTGAGAGCAGGGACACACTGTCGCTCGACCTTGTCCTTAAGGATCCTTCACTAAAAGAGGCTCTTGATAAAATAGAGGAAATAAACAGGGATTCTGAAGAACTTTCGCATGATGAGCTTGAACAATCAAAATTATGCCTCTTTAAAGACCCTGAAAAACTTGACCAGCAGGGAAAATGGCTTTTGAACTGGCATTCAATGCTTGACGTCCTGTCACTTGGCTTCAGAAGGAAAGATACTAAAGTAACCGTTTGGCTTTTCTCACTTGGTCTGGCACTTATCCTTGCACTTGAACTCTACTCAAATATCCTGACCAACAGACTGACCTTCGGCATAGCTATGTTGATTCTTGTTGTTGCGGTCCTCATCTATTTCAATGCAAAAATCAAAAGATTTCACATCAAATACCTCTATAACAGAACACTCGCAGAAGCCCTGCGAATACAGTTCTACTGGAATTATGCCGGACTGCAGAAGAATGTGTCGGATTATATCCTCAGAATCCACCGGAAAGAGTTCTCCTGGGTAAAACATATTCTTTCAGCAATCTATGGAATCACATACAATACAGGCTCAATAAAACCGGAAAAGATAATAGACATAACTGAGAACTGGATAAAGAACCAGGCTCACTTTTTTGAAGCCGCAATCAAGAGAATGACTCAGCGGATTTTCCGGTACCATATAGTTTCCAATACTTCTTTTATCATCGCATTTGTGCTTTTTACCTCGATCTTCTTTTTCCAGGATTTCTATAATTCTCATGATTATCTTAATCTGTTGCTGGTTATTTCAGCAGTATTTCTTGGAATTTTTGCCCTGGTGAAGGCTTACATCCAGCAGAAAGGGTACGAGCAGCTTCTAAACCAGTATGAACTTATGCAGGTCATCTACCAGAGGGCGGAAGCAAAGATAAATGAGATCAATTCTATTGATGAAAGCGCTGAGTATAAAAACTCCTTCTTGAAGGAGCTTTTTTTTGTGGTCGGCAAAGAGGCTTTGATTGAGAATGGCAACTGGTATCTTATCTTCAAGGAAAAAGAGCCGGAGGTTGAAGGAATATAGCACTTCCTCATCCAAAGCAGGGGAAAGATCAATTCACAAATCATCCTGCCAGTGAGTACAGATTCCTCGCTTCGCTCGGAATGACAGGCGCGTTTTTTGTTAAAGGGGGGGAGGAATAACCAGCGGCGCGTGGTCGCGCCGCTGGTTATTCCTTTTTC
>JABUEV010000175.1 GCA_013314865.1 Bacteroidales bacterium
TCCATGCTTATCTCATTAATCGTTAAATGCTCTTTAAGAATGAAATATAAATCCACATAATCTTTCCATTTTCCTCTGCGTCCGAGTGCATAAGCCTTCATTGAAGCAAGGGAAAGCAAAGACGGAAGTGTCAGATATTGTTCCAAGGTCAGAGAATGTTCTATTTTATAGGGATAATTTAAGAAAGTAACCTTAACATCATTTATCAGAAAATGAATCTGATCGGTATCTTCCGAAAGTTTAACAATCTTAATAGGAAATCTGGTCAGTTTTTGCCTGATATCCTTTTTATTTAACCGTGTCAGACAAAAAAGATCAAAATCTATTGAGCGTCTGTGACCTATGTGTAAAGCAACTGCTGTTCCACCGACAAGATAAAATTTCCTTTTAAAAACCTGCAGGTAAGGCAATAGTTCATTCTGTTTTTGCGTCAGTATTTCCCTGTGCATATCTTGAGAAAAAAATTGTAAAAAAATTCAGTGTAAGTTCATTAAAGTTTCCCTTACGCCTTTCGCTCAGGTTTATTGAATCGAAGAAAGCTTTTGCAACACTGTTGATCCCCAGAATTGATATTAGTTCTTTAACTGCCTGAATATCCCCATAATTAAGTATAAACTCCACCAACACCTCCGGACTGAGATCTTCCTTTTTGTCGTCAGGAATATACCAGAAAAGGGCACTGTGCTTCCGTATAAATGCTTTTAGTTCAGGACTGTTCATAGTTTATCATCTATCAGCCTGTTAATATATAAATTTAGCAAAAAAATATGAAATCCTCTGCCTATCTCACCTGAATTTCACCCTTCAGCCTGGCCTCAGCCGAGGATGGTCCGATAAAGAAGTTTATTTCCCCGCTTTCAAGAATCCATTTATTACTGCCTGCATCCCAATACTTTAAATCTTCGGAATTAAGTGTTAAAGTAACACTTATTGATTCGCCCTTATTCACATGGATGCGTTTGAATCCTCTTAATTGCTTCAACGGTCTTTCGACTTTTGAACCTGGATAACTCACATAAAGCTGGGTAACCTCATCACTGTCATAATTACCTGTATTAGTGACAGTAAAATTTATATCTACGGTTTGCCCTTCACTTAAAGTTTTCCTTGAAAGTTTTAGACCAGAATAGTTAAATGTGGTATATGTAAGTCCGTATCCAAACGGAAACAGAGGCGGATTTTTATCGTACATGTATGTTCTTCCGTTTCGGATGTTATAGTCAAGGATTGGCGGCAGCTGGTCAATTGAGGTTATCCATGTCTGGACAAGGCGGCCTGCAGGACTCTCTTTTCCGAAGATGGCATCAGCCACTGCATTGCCCAGTTCCTGACTCGACTGTGTGACATGAAGCAATGCCGGAATATTTTCCTTTGACCAGTTGATGGCATAGGGGAAACTCGAAACAATGATCAGTATAGTCCTCGGATTAGCTTTCATAACAAGTTTCACAAGGTCTTCCTGTTCCAGGCTTATTGCCTGGCGGTCGACGTCCTCACGGCCATCGCTTGCCACATGGTTTTGACCCCATGCGAGGCCGTAACTGATAGGATGATTACCAACACATACTATTGCCACGTCTGATTCCCTTGCAGCAATAACTGCCGAATCGGCTTTGTTGCTCATTGCAAATCTGAAAGCAACATTTTCGCCGAGTGCGTTTTTTATACCGTCTTTAATACTGATACTGTAAGGCGGTGTACCGGAGTACCAGTCGGAGATAACCTTATTTGCTGAAGGGCCAATTACTGCGACAGATTTTATATTTTCTTTTTTCAGCGGAAGAATCATATTATCATTTTTTAGCAGTACGATTGATTTGCGTGTCACTTCCCTTACAAGCTCACCTGCCTCCTTTTTTCTCCATGGTGCCACAGTATCAGCAATTCCGATATTTGAGTATGGATTTGAATCCGAATTGTCCAGAAGTCCTAGTTTCAGAAGCACTCTCAGGTTTCCGTAAATGGCTTCATCTATTTCCTTTTCAGTTACCAGTCCTTTAGAGAGGGCTTCTTTAAGAGGAGCCATGTAATTATCGAGAAAAACTGTAATTCCTGCCTTTATACATTCAGCCGCTGCAACATCGAGTGACGGATAATATGCGTGTGTCGCCAGCAACTGGCGGTAAGCTCCGCCGTCGGTACATATAATTCCTCTCAGGCCCCAGTCATTCATTGTGATGTTTCGGAGCACCGGGTGGACAGTACAGGGAATTCCATTGTATTTGTTATAGGCAGCCATGAAGCATTGAGAGCCGCCGTCGGCAACCCCTTTCCAGAAGGTGTATGAATAGTATTCCCTGAAAAGCCTGTCATCAAAATCAGAGCTGTTATACGAACGGTTATTCTCATTGCTGTTTGCCAGAAAGTGCTTCATCAGCGAAGCTGTCTTCCAATAGACCGGATGATTGCCCTGTAGACCTTTAACATAGGCTGTCACCATTCCCGCATTCAGGAATGGATCTTCTCCGAAGCATTCTTCTGTCCTGCCCCAGCGGATATCCCTTCCCAGATCAGCATTAGGTGCAAAAACTATCAGTCCGGCTGATTTAAATCTCTCATTCTGTGCCAGGTACCTGGCTTCTGTGGCCTCCCAGTCTGCAACCTTCATTATCAGCTCCGGATCCCATGTCTGGGCCAGGCCGTAAGCCTGGGGAAATGTGGTTGTCGGTGATGCCTTCGGTCCCTTCACAGCCCAGTTGGCCGGCCCGCTGTAGGCCAATCCGTGCAGACCCTCAATTGTATGTGTACCTGTCACTCCAAGACGTGGAATTGAAATGCGTGTTGACAGACAGCTAAGCTTTTCGTCAAGGGTCATCAATGAGATGAGGTTTCTTATACGCTGATCTTCAGAGAGCTTAGTGTCCTGAAAAGGATAGGGCTGTGCAAATGAGATAGTGCAAAAAACTGAACTGGTGAGTAAAAGAATCAATCGTTTCATGGGTTTAGTGTTATAAAGATTTAATATAATGATATAACTGAAATATCTTTAACCGTTCATCTTACCTGGAACTCTCTTATGCTTTTAATCTTTTGACCATTATAAACAATTTCAGCCTCAAGGATATATTTTTCTTTCTCCCGTGGAACTTCAACAGGGATATCATAAATTGATTTGCCTGACGAATTTACTTTTACTTTTATAGTCTTTTGACTTACTTGTCTTTTTCCTGCCCAAAGAGATACCTTAAGTGTATCAACGTAATCTGAATATGTATCGTTAATTATGTGCACAGGTAGTAGATACACTGTTCCTCCAGTCACACTCTCTTCCCAAAACTCAGCCATTAATCCCACAGGTGAAAATGCCGGTCGCACATACCTGTAAAAATTTGGCTCAAAAACCAGGTTCTGAAGGTCCACAAAATGATCGCTTGTCTGGCCTCTGGGATTCTGAGGTCTTGAATAACCAAGTCCGCAGAAATGCATCACTGCAGCAGCCTTTCTATGTGATCTCCAGTATTCTGTCAGAATTCCAAGCGATTTTGCATAGATTTCAAAGCGTTGTTCCGGGGTTTTTGCCCATGGCCAGACATTCTCATAAACCTTGTCTGTGAGTGTTGTCGTGCTTCCGTCACGGTTTAGCCAAATCCATCCGTATTCATTCAGGATTAGGGGATTATTATATCTTCTGCCTTCAGGCAAAGGATAGTGAGAATTAGGATCATTCCCGGGGATTCTTATCTCACTGAGAAGTTCTTTCAGGTATCCTTCCCTGGATGGTTTCTGCTGCTGGTATCTTGAAAACAGGTATGGGTGTGACTCAATTGCGTCTGTTGGTGATACAGGAGGTGCCCAGCCGTTATCCCACGGGCGGCCCGACAGATCGAGGTGCCGTACAAGCTGAATGGCTTTACCGGTTACTTCAGTAATCGACTCGTTTTGCGCATCCCACACAACAACGCAGGGGTGATTCCACCGCTCTCCCATCCATTGCCGGTATTCTGCAGCAAGCTGTTCGGGAGTTATTCTTCCAAGGTACTTCGCAAAATTTTCCTTACCGAGTGTCCACAGCGGGAATTCATCCTGTATCAGGAAGCCCAGGCTGTCGGCAATTTCGTACCACCTTTCTGGAGGGAATCCGATACAGTACCTGGCACTGTTCCAGTACATCTCCTTAAATCTGTTATGAAGCTTAATTACCCATTCATTGTCCCATGGCAGCCGGCCTCTTGTCGGGTCTTCAAAGAATCTGAAGATGCAAACGTTCGTTCCCCTCATATAATAAGGCTTGCCGTTTAAGAGAAAAATACCGCTGTCGGATGATGCCCTGAAACTTCTCATACCGAAACGGGTTGTTTTACTGTCGCCACTTGTTGACATGGTAAGTTCATAAAGAAAAGGATCTTCAGGAGACCAGAGACGGCAATTTTTCATTGGGATACTGAAATCCGAAATGGCATTGCGGTCCTCTTGCATGATTCCCCGGACAACACCTTCATTTACTATTTTGCCTGAGACACTTTCCTTTACCACGTATTTAACCTTGAGACCGGCATGGCTTCTGCCCGTTTTTAACTCAGCCACCACGCGGAGTTTCTCATCTTCCAAATCGGGCGCAACCTGAATATTCTCTATATAAGGATACCCGGCACAGATTATTTTTACATCATCGTAGATGCCGGGGATATATTTTATCTTTTCAAAATCCCATCCGTTAGCAACAGTGTCAGGAAGGTAGTTCTTGCATCCCACTGCAATTACTATTTCATTATCCTCTCCTGATTTATTCAGATAAGGTTTAATATCAAAATAGAGAGGTGTGAAGCAGTAAGCATTTTCACCAGCCTTTTTACCGTTAATGTACACCCGGGTATAATATCTGGACTTATTGATTTTAAGAATTACAACATCACTTGAGGCATTATCAATCCTGAATGTTCTGCGGTGCCAATAAACTGAGTTTTCATAGATTGTATCCTGAAGCTGAACAGGTGGAAGGGCCATATCAACCAGTCCCGGTACGGTGATCTTAGAGTTATATTCTGCCGGCAGACCGGATTCTATGCCGGTGCGTACAATTTCCCACGTACCATTTAGGCTTAATTCGTGCCTGGTGGTTTTATTGGTGCTGCATGATGCGCAGGCTATTATTATGAAATAAAACGAAATTAGTTTTTTCATTTTAGTATGTTTATTTATTTTCTTCTGTCAATTACTTCCTTTGACACCACACCAGTCCTTTCAGCCCATTTTTCGTACATTCTGAGCATTTCTGCCACTTTTTCAGGGTGTTTATCACGTAAATCATTCAGTTCTGATCTGTCTTCACTGAGGTTATAGAGCTCCCATTTTAAAAACTCTTTCTTTCCGCTATCATAAGATGAAACAAGTTTCCAGTCGCCGCACCTAACAGCGCGGTTTCCTTCATGTTCCCAGAAAAGTGGAGGATTTCTTTTTAATTTATTTCCCTTGAACAATGGAACAAGACTGTTACCTTCCATGGGTTGAATTTTCTGGCCGTTAAATCTATCAGGGTATTTACCCCCTGAAAGATCGAGGAAAGTTGGCATGATGTCAATTATATGCGCAGGCAAGTGGTTTATCTGTCTGGTTTTTATCAACGGGGGATAAAATGCTATAAACGGAGTTGCTATTCCACCTTCATGCACCCAGTGTTTATACATTCTGAACGGAGTATTGCTGACATTTGCCCAGGGGTATTCATATGCATCAAATGAATCAGGCGTGCCTGTTTCACCTTTCACATTGAGGAAAGCCGCCTGACTTCTGGTTGATTCGTGACAGCCGCCGTTATCGGAAATGAAAAT
>JABUEV010000176.1 GCA_013314865.1 Bacteroidales bacterium
TAATTGTGTTAAAATAATAAAACGGATATCCTTGCCTGATACCTGAAATTTGTTTGATTTTTCTAACTATCAGCTCGAATGAATTAAGCTTGCAGAGACCTGCGTAAAGTATTTTTTCCGGCCTGTAACCTGCCGATACAAGTATTCTGGATATAGTATATGGTGTAAACCAGAACATGTGGTCGGAATTTATGACTTCCCTGTAATTAAGCATGTTTCTGTACCGGTTGATGTTCAGTATATTGGGTACGGAGACAATGAAATTTTTCACATTCATGCCGTATCTTATCCTGAATTCACTAAGAAAGCTGACGGGATTGCCGAGATGTTCGATCATTTCTCCGAACACAACGTAATCCCATGAATCTTCCCTGATCGCCGGGATATCATCTTTAACAATGTCAGCACAATAGACATTGGTATATCCGAGTTCGTTTTTCAGGAATTCGATGCTTTCACTGTCAATATCAATACCAATGCATTTTACTGCTTTTTCGGTCAGCAGTTTATGAAGCCAGCTGTTTGTACTTATTTTTTCCCTGATGACAGGTATATGGTCGGAACAGCCGGCATGAACCACTTTTTTCCCTTCAACAGAATTGACTATAACAGTTTCACGTGCAAGAGGCACATGTCTTTCCTTACTGAATTCTGCAACAAGACCTGTGCTGAAAGCCTCTCCCTTCAAATAGTTTAAGATTTGATCGTCAATTATCATTTATCTTCAGGTGAATTGTTACAGGTTTCTAAGATACTATTTAACTGGTTAAGAAAATCGAGGTAGTTTGACCTTGCATTGAAATTCTTTTTCCAGTTGTTAAAGGCATTTCTCCTGATCTTTTCCATTTCTGAATCCGGCAGTCCGGCATAATGATCAATCAACCCGGCCAGCTCTGCCGGAGCAAAATCCACATTAATAAGTGTGCCTGTTCCTTTAGCGATAATTTCTCTTACACCGCCGGTGTCAGTTGCAATCACTGGAATGCCAAAACTCTGGGCTTCCATAATGCTCACCGGAATCCCTTCCGAATAACTTGTATTAATGAAAAGACCAACTTTGCCTGAAGCATAAAAATCCAGAATTTCAGTGTTAGGAACATGTCCCCTGAATTCCCATTTTATTTTATTATCCGGGGAAAGCAATTCAGCGGCGAGGGCAGTCAGTTTACCTTTCATTTCACCATCGCCGAAGTGAATCCATTTTATTTTTCCCCCTGCTTTTGTGAGTGCAAGCGAGCGAATCAGAAGGTCTATTCTCTTCAGGGCAATCAGGTACGAGCATGACACTATTATGAACTCCTCTCCGGGGAGGTATTCCGGCATAGTTGTATCATCAGATCGTTCAGCACCAAGCCTTGAAAGAAGAAGTTTGCCCGAAATCTTTCCGAATTTTTTCTCAAAATAGTCCTTCCCGTGTTCGGAGACAAAGAAAAGAGCATTCAGGCCCTCTGCTGCAGACTTCTGAAGAGGTATATAGCCGGCAGGGGAAGATTCTTCATAAAGGTCACTTCCGTGAGCTCTGGCAATCTTCACTGATCCGGGCTTTTGCAGTAATGCAATGGCATGCGCCCCTGTCTTGAACCAGTATGAATATAACAACGATCTTTCACCGGGTATCTCCCTGTCGAGTATTTTTTTTATATAATCTCTTAATTGCAATGCCTTAAGAATTTTCCTGACAAGGAATAGTTTCTGACGGAGGGAAAGATTGAATGAAACAGATTTCCGGAATCTTACTTCATCCCTGTAAAGTCTGGTGATGACACTGAAGTTCCCGGTAATTAGGAAAGGAAGATTCAGAAATCCCTGAAAATCGGTTGAAGTATTGTAACGATATATTTTCGAGTTTGCGGGAATGCTTCTTGTCTGCGCACCCTTTATATCCTGTGAAATGATAATGATTTTCTCAAAATTACCTGAAATGACCGACATTTCGCTTTCAATGAAAGGTTCACCTGTTCCGAAAGGGAAATGAGAGGTTATCATAACCAGGTTCTTCATGCTTTAGTTTTTTCAGGATTCTTTCTATTTCCGATTATTTCCTGTTCAAGCTTACTGTACATTTCCGTCAGTCTTTTGCTGTCGTTGTTCCAGTTGTATTTTTCAAGCACAGCTTTAGTACCGTTTCTGCCTGCTTCCTCAAGACGGCTTTTATCCGACCTGATATTTATTATCAGTTTTGCCAGGTCATCCGGCGAGTCATTTTTGTAAACAAATCCGGCGCCTGTTTCAGTGACAATTCTTTTCAGCGACAGACAGTCGGCTGTAATTACCGGCTTCCCAAGGTACATGTACTGGTAAAGTTTATTTGGGCTGGAAGCATCATTGTTGTCAGTCCTGAGATGAGGAATTACAGCTGCATCCGAAGAGGAAAGGATTTCCATCATTTCATTATAGGATTTCCTGCCTGTGAAATTCACAAGAGATCCTATTCCAAGCCTTTCAGCGAGTTTTTCAAGATCTTTTCTGTAGCTCCCGTCTCCGACAATAATAAAACGAACCTGGATTTCACTTTCGTGCAGAATCTTTACAGCTTCAAGCACAACCTGGAGTCCGCGGTGCTGATTGATGCCGCCTCCGTAAAACAGAGCGAATGCATCGTCTTTTTTCGACGTGCTGTTTATTTTAATGGTTTCAGTGTTTATCGTATTTGACACTATTATCACTTTTTCGGGGTCGACATCCAGGTTTATCACTCTTTCCCTTGCTTCCTCAATCACAGTAATTATGCGGTCGGCATTCATCAGCATCTTCTTTTCATACTTTACCCACTTGTTATAGGGCGACAGAAATCTTCCTAACAGGGTTCTTGTATGTTTTGATGTTTTTACCAGCGAAGGCCAGTTTTCATGAAGGTCGATTATTAGAGGAATACCAAGCGCCTTTTTCAGTTCAAGCCCCAAAAGACTGAGCGGAAGATCGTGCACATGCACGGCATCAAACTTTGTCGTTGAGACGACTTCAATCAGGAATTTCCGCCAGAAATTAAAATAGAACGGGAATTTAAGACATCCCACACTGCTTTTGTAAATGAATTGTGAGATTTTCTTCCGGTAAATCACAGCCTTCCCCCAGGTGTCTCTTTCAGGCCTGCCAGTCTTTGTGTAGCATGCAAGGTGAACTTCATTTTCTGCACCGGTTAGTGCCAGAATTTCGTTTTCTACTCTTATATCAGGTGGAAAATCTGCTTCAAGAAGCATCAGTATTTTCATGGGAAATTTTTTGATGCCGTTATTAAGCAAAATTAGGAATATGAATCCAAAACAGATGCAAAACGTTTTGCCAGATTCATCCTTGAATATTGTCCGACAGCTTCCCTGTCAATCTGGGCCTGTAATGCAGGCAGGTTGTTGAAGAATTGCTCCATTGTTCTGGTTTCATCGTAACCTGCTGTCATACCGGCTCTGCATGAACGGATTATCTCAGCCGCATCTCCGTCGGGAGGGCCTATACAAAGAACCGGTTTTCCTGATGCTAAATATTCAAAAAGCTTTCCCGTAATGATCAGTCTGTTGTGCCTGTAATGCGGTATGACAAGAAGAAGCACCGTTGAGCCTGACATAAATTTTATCGCTTCAGAATGGCTTACATGACTGACAAATTCCGTGTTTCTTTCTCCGGCCTTCAGAATGATTTTCTTTTTTAATTTTTCATTCACTGTTCCCACAAAACGTACAAGAAAATCTGTCCCTGATGTCCTCATTTTTTGGAGCACTTCCAACAGGCCATCCACAGGGTACGCCTCCGACATAGTCCCGGTATATGTCATAGTCAGTTTTTCAGGCGTTTCAGGCTTAATATTAATGAAGTCGGAGGTGTCATAGCCATTGGTGATAACATCAATCATGGCTGAAGGAGCCTTACGGGCAAACAGTGTTTTCAGTGTCGGGCTTACAGCTATTATTCTGTCGGCTGTTCTGAGCACCCTTTTTTCAAGGCACTGGTCAATTCTTTTTGCAACAGGAGTGGGGTAAAAAAGTTTATAGTAGTAAATATCTGTCCATGGGTCACGAAGGTCGGCAATCCAGGTGAGTTCAGGAAGTCTCTTCTTCAGTTTAAGTCCTGTGAGCTGGGTTGAATGGGGAGGGCTTGTAGTGATTACTATATTGATTTTTTCTTCCTTGACTATTTCACATGCTTTTTTAAAAGCAAATTTATTCCAGCCTATGCGAGGGTCGGGGATAAAAAGATTTCCGCGGATGAATCGTGACAACCTGCCTGCGACCGAGTCATCTTTCTTATTAGCAAATCCTGCGGAGGGCACCCGGGCCTTGTCACGGTAAAAAAGCCTGTAATAGTCAGTGGCAGGTGTTTTGTAAATCTTCAGGCTTTCCGGCACTTCATTTTCGAGCGATTCATCAATTACAGGGTAGACTGCAGATCCCGGATCAACGGTAAGTATGACCGGTTCCCATCCTGATTCCGGGAGATATGACGCGAATTTGAGCCACCTCTGAACCCCTGCTCCACCTCCGGGCGGCCAGTAATAGGTTATTATGAGTACCTTTTTCATTTTAAAGTTTTCTGAGAAGCGTCGTAATACTCACCTTCTCAGATATTACATCCCTTAAAGCTGATATTTTTATTCTCTCCTGTTCCATTGAGTCACGATACCTTATTGTTACTGAGTCGTCATCCAGAGTCTGGTGGTCGACAGTAATACAATATGGTGTTCCAATGGCGTCCTGTCTTCTGTAACGGCGGCCGATGGAGTCTTTGTCGTCGTACTGACAGTTGAAGTCAAACCTGAGTTCATTGACTATTTTTTCAGCAATTTCGGGCAGTCCGTCTTTTCTCACAAGAGGCAGGACGGCCAGTTTGACGGGGGCCAGGTAAGACGGGAGCCTCATGACAACTCTTGTATCGGTTGATCCGTCTTCCTTTTTAAGATCCTCTTCAAGGTAGGAGGCTGAGATAACCTGCAGGAACATCCTGTCGAGCCCGATTGAGGTTTCTATCACATATGGTATGTATGACTCTCCCTTCTCAGGGTCAAAATACTGCATCTTCTTCCCGCTGTATTTCTGATGCTGGCTCAGGTCAAAATCGGTTCTTGAGTGTATTCCCTCCACCTCCTTGAAACCGAACGGGAACCGGTATTCTATATCAGTGGCCGCATTAGCATAATGTGCCAGTTTCACATGGTCGTGGAACCGGTAATTCTCATCGCCGAATCCAAGTGCCTTGTGCCATTTCATCCTCTTTTCCTTCCAGTGACTGAACCAGTCAAGTTCGGTGCCTGGCTGGACAAAGAACTGCATTTCCATTTGTTCGAATTCGCGCATTCTGAAAATGAACTGTCGTGCAACTATCTCATTACGGAAGGCTTTCCCGATCTGTGCAATGCCAAAGGGAATCTTCATTCTTCCTGTCTTCTGTACATTGAGGAAGTTGACAAAAATGCCCTGAGCAGTTTCAGGCCTGAGGTATATTTTACTTGCACCGTCGCTTGTTGAGCCTATCTCAGTCGAAAACATCAGATTGAACTGCCTTACTTCCGTCCAGTTGCGGCTTCCTGATATAGGGCAGACTATTTCATTGTCGATTATTATCTGTCTCAGTTCGCCAAGATTCATGTCATTCATTGCCCTGGTAAACCGGCTGTTTATCTCATCGATTTTTGCCTGGTATGCCAGAACGCGCTGATTGGTGGCCCTGAATTTATTTTCATCAAAAGCATCTCCAAACTTTTCCCTGGCCTTTCCGATCTCCTTTGAAATCTTCTCTTCAATTTTGGCTA
>JABUEV010000177.1 GCA_013314865.1 Bacteroidales bacterium
TACGGCATGTGCGGCGGACGGGTGATTGCCGAGATAATGTATTGCGACTTCCTTGGCAGGGCAGGCGACGAAGTGTTTAACCAACTGCCCAAATGGCAGGCAATGAGCGGAAATCTTATTAAAATGCCTGTTGTGATTCGTGTTTCTGTAGGTTCAAAATATGGTGCTCAACATTCACAGGACTGGTCCTCGCTGGTGGCTCATATACCCGGACTGAAAGTAATTTTCCCGGCCACTCCTTATGATACCAAGGGACTGATGAACAGTGCACTGCAGGGAACCGACCCCGTCATCTTCTTCGAAAGTCAGCGCATATACGATGTTGGCGAAATGTTCCATGAAGGCGGAGTCCCTGAAGGATATTATGAGATACCAATCGGAGAACCCGACATTAAGAAAGAAGGAAAAGACATAACCATACTTTCAATCGGTGCAACACTTTATCAGGCCATAAAGGCTGCTGAAATTCTTGAACAGAAGTATGGTTTAAATGCTGAAGTTATTGACGCCAGAACACTTGTTCCATTCAATTATGAACCGGTTCTCAAATCTGTAAGAAAAACAGGAAAGATTGTACTTGCCAGCGATGCTTCATCAAGAGGGTCATTCCTTAAGGAGATGGCTCAGACAATTACAGAGCTTGCATTTGACGACCTTGATGCTCCGCCGGTTGTTGTAGGGTCAAGAAACTGGATTATTCCGGCACACGAAATGGAACAGTATTTCTTTCCGCAGGCCGGCTGGATTATAGATGCAATACACCAGAAAATAATGCCGCTGAAAAATCATATACCTGTACATGATTTCAGTTCAGAAAAATCAATATCTCTGAACAAAAAGGGAGTCTGAATGCTTTTTGATATATTTACGTTATCAAAAAAAAACAAATGAAAGATATTGTTGAAAAAATCAGATCCAAATCGGGTTTCATAATTGACATGGATGGAGTCATTTACCATGGCAACAAGCTTTTGCCGGGAGTAAACGATTTTCTAAAATGGCTGGAAGAATCGGGGAAAAAATATCTTTTCCTTACCAATTCGAGTCAGCGGACACCGAAGGAACTGCAGGAAAAGCTGAAGCGTCTCGGAATAAACGTCGGTGAAGATCATTTTTATACAAGCGCCCTTGCAACAGCAGCATTTCTTGCCAGCCAGAAACCCGGAGGCAGTGCTTTTATAATCGGGGATGCAGGTCTCATACATGCCATGTACAGCGTCGGGTATACCATAAACAACGTAAATCCCGACTATGTAGTGGTTGGCGATACCGATAACTACAACTTTGAAAAGATTGGGATGGCAGTGAACATGGTATTAAAAGGTGCCCGGCTGATAGGTGCCAATCCCGATATAACCGGTCCGGTTGAAAATGGTATAGCTCCTTCAACAAAGGCGCTGATAGCGCCCATCGAGATTGCCACCGGCAAAAAAGCTTATTATGTCGGCAAACCAAATCCTCTCATGATGCGGATAGCTCTGAAGAGACTGAATGTAAAACGTGAAGAGGCAGTGGTGATCGGCGACAGGATGGATACTGATATCAGGTGCGGCCTTGAATCAGAAATTGACACTGTGCTGGTACTAAGCGGCATCACATCTCTGAGCGAAATCGACAATTTCCCCTACAGGCCGCATTATGTGCTCAACGGAGTAATTGATATTGTTCAGAACCAGTAATGAAGCACGGGGAAAAATTCAAAAAGGAACGCAGGGAGGTTGCACGTTTTATGAAACGCCTTTACAGACAGGGGCTGACTACAACCTCCGGCGGAAACATTAGTCTGAAAGTTAATGATGATATTGTTCTCATTACTCCGTCCGCGACTGATAAGGGAAGAATGAAATGGAAAGATGTGGGAATAATGAATTTAGACGGGAAGAATCTTACACCTGAATTGAAACCATCCATAGAACATGAAATGCATCTTTCAATCTACAGAAAGAAAACTCAGATCAGGGCAATCGTCCACGCTCATCCATTGTTTGCCACCGCCTTTACTGCTATTAAGTGTAAAATTGACACTAACCTGACTGCAGAAGCGAGAGCTATTTGCGGAGAACCTGTATTTGTTCCCTATGCATTGATGGGAAGTCAAAAACTTGCCTCCCTTGCAGCCGAAAGTATTGAAAAAGCTGATATTCTTCTCCTGGAAAACCACGGGATCCTGACTGCAGGTAACAGCCTTCTTCAGGCCTTTGACAAGCTTGAAGTACTTGAAAATGCAGCAAGAATGACAATGATCGCTGATATCTCAGGGAAAAAGAAGCCGCTTACAAAATCGCAGACAGAGGAGCTTGACCGGCTTTTCAGGCATTGAAATGTTAATACTTAAACCAGTCAACTAAACCTCATTAATCGTATGAATTATTTTCTTACCGGGTTTCCTCCTCCTGATGTGCTTATCAGGACCTTTTCCGGCAAAAACAGTCTGCCGGAATTCAGGGAGACCAACCTTCATATACATACCCCCTATTCGTTCAGTGCTTTTCCTGATATCGGAACAATTTTCAGCATGGCCAGGGAGGAAAACATACCTCTGCTGGGAATCAATGATTTCTTCGTTGCTGACGGATACAGCGATTTCTATTCCAATTCGCTGAAAAACAACATTTTTCCTTTTTTCAATATAGAATTCATTGGACTCCTGAAAGATGAACAAAGAAAAGGCATCAGAATCAATGATCCCAATAATCCCGGCAGAATATATTTCAGCGGCAAAGGACTTGACTTTCCTTTTAATCCTGGCTTTTTAAACAGACTTAGGCTTAAGTCGGTGATAAGAGAAAGCCAGGAACAGATTAAAACAATGATTTCGAAGCTGAACCAGATCATTGAGCCAATAAAACCCGGGATCAGTTTGAGTTATAAAGAGATTAAAAGAAGATATGCCCGGGATCTTGTCAGGGAAAGACACCTGGCCAGGGCAGTGAGAATGACTGCATTGGAAAATTTTGACAGCAGTGAAGAACAGCTTCATTTTCTGGAGAATCTGTTTGGCGGCATCAAGCCCAAAGCAGGGCTGAATGATTCTGCTGCACTCGAAAACGAAATAAGAGCTAAACTGCTTAAAAGCGGAGGCACTGCATTTGTTGAGGAAAATGAGGAATCATTCCTTGAGCTGAAAAAAATAATCAATATAATTCTGAAGGCAGGCGGAATACCGTGCTATCCTGTACTTCTTGATGACAGTCAGGGAAATTTTACCGAGTTTGAAAAAGACTTTGAAAAACTCCACTCCTCGCTTTTGAAATACAACATCGGATGCATCGAGCTTATACCGGGAAGAAACGATAAAGGTATATTAAAAAGCTTCGTGGAATTTTTTCATGATAAAAATTTCATCATAACATTTGGAACCGAACACAACACTCCTGAACTAATCCCCCTGCAAGTCACGACCAGAGGAAATATCCCGCTTGATGATGCCCTTAAAAAGATTGCATGGGAAGGGGCCTGTGTAATAGCAGCTCACCAGTATCTGAGGGCACAGGGAAGGCAGGGATACATGCTTCCTGAAGGAAATCCCAGCTTCGGCCAGAAAAAAGAACTGGCATCTCTCGGAAAACTAGTCATTGAATTTTTCTTGTCAAATAATGGAAAAAATGAGACCGGAAATCGCAGAATTAATTGAAATTTCGAAGTTTTACGGACAGAAAAAAGAATTTGTTATCGCAGGAGGCGGAAATACCTCCTTCAAGGATGAACAGAGCATATGGATCAAAGCAAGCGGTTTCCCGCTTTCTGACCTGACCGAGGAGCACCTGGTGAAACTCAGCCGTGAAAAACTGAGGCTCATAGCAGTAAAAACCTACTCAGAAGACCCTATGGAAAGGGAAGAACAGGTAAAAAATGATCTCTACTCAGCTGTGGAAGAACCTGGCAAGGCGAAAAGACCTTCAGTGGAAACCTCTCTGCACGAGCTGATAAGCTTCAGATTTGTCGTTCACCTTCACCCGGCAATAATAAACGGGATCCTCTGCTCCAGAAATGCTAAAAACCTTACTTTACAATATTTCGGAGAGAAAACACTTTTTGTTCCCTATACTGACCCCGGATACATACTCTTTAAAAAGCTTGAGTCAGACATAAAACAGTACCGCGAAAAATATTACCGGGATCCTCAGGTGATTTTTCTTGAGAATCACGGGATCTTTGTAAGTGCCGATTCAACAGATGAGATCAGAAGAATTTATTCAGACATAATTTCTGAAATTTCATCACACATTCAACCATTGCCGGAGGCAGAACCTCTGCCTTTCAATCCGGTTATGTCAAAAGTCCTGCCGGTAATGAGAATGGCTTTGTCAGACGGCACTGCTAAAGTTATCCGGTACCGCCATAACACCCTCATAGCAAAATATTATCAAAGCCAGCAGGAGTATCACAAAATCAGCCTGCCATTGACACCTGACATGATAGTATATTGCAAATCGCGGTATATCTTTATTGAACATTCATCGACACCGGAAAGGATAGTTGAATCATTCAGGCAGCAGCTTCCAAGGTTTGTAAGTGAATATGGCTACCTGCCCCGCATATTTGTTATTAAAGATGCAGGTGTGTTTGCCGTTGAAGATACTACTGCATCTGCTGAAACAGCTCTGGATGTTTATGAAGACCTGATAAGGGTGAGTTATTATTCAGCCCAAGCCGGGGGAACAAAATTTATGACACCAGATCAGGTGGCATTCATCGACAAATGGGAAGTGGAAAACTACCGGAGAAAAATCATGAAGACTCAGGTGAATGAGAACAGACTGAACAGTAAAATTGCAATAGTGACAGGAGGTGCACAGGGCTTTGGGGCTGGCATCGCGGAAGGATTCTTTTCTCTTGGAATGAATGTTGCTATTGCTGACGTCAACGAGGAAGCCGGGAAGGCACTGGCTGACAAACTCTCATCATCCGGAACCCATAATAAGGCAATGTTCATCAGAACAGATGTTTCTGATCCCGAATCCGTAAGGCACCTTGTTGAAACAACTGTGGCCGGCTTTGGAGGACTTGTTATAATGGTAAGCAATGCCGGAATCCTCAGAGCAGGGGCGCTTGATGAGATGAAAGAGGAAGATTTCAGAAAAACAACTGAAATAAACTATTACGGATTTTACTATTGCACAAAATATGCATCTGAGATAATGAAGCTTCAGAACCAGGAAAAACCTGAATACTTCACAGACATTATACAGATTAATTCAAAGTCAGGGCTCAGGGGGAGCAACAGGAATTTTGCCTATGCCGGAGCAAAATTCGGAGGCATAGGACTTACTCAGTCATTCGCCCTGGAGCTTGCACCCTTCAGGATAAAGGCCAATGCCGTTTGCCCGGGAAATTTCTACGAAGGACCATTATGGTCAGATCCTAAGAACGGATTGTTTGTTCAGTACCTGAGAACAGGTAAGGTGCCTGGTGCCAGAACCATAGAGGATGTAAGAAAATACTATGAAGGCCAGGTTCCGTTAAAGCGCGGATGCAGGCTGGAAGATGTAATGAAGGCAATACTTTATATTATTGACCAGGAATATGAAACCGGACAGGCTGTGCCTGTTACAGGAGGACAGGTGATGTTGGGGTGAAGGTGGTAGTTAGCACAGAGCACGGAGCACAGGGCACAGAGCACAGGGTACACCTGTCCTCCGAAGCTTTGGCGAAGGAGGAGAGCTCAGGGCTCAGTGTCTGTTGCCCATAGCCAATTGCCTTCAGCCTGCAGCAAATATCCTGTATAACAGCTCCA
>JABUEV010000178.1 GCA_013314865.1 Bacteroidales bacterium
TGCCGGTTACGTTCCTGTTTAGCCTCCTGCAGCATTGAAAGCTCAATGTTGAAGCTGTTTTCAGCAGGCCATACCAGGGCCCTTGAAGCATCGGAGTTATTGTCATATTTTCCCGGAGGAGTCAGTTTCAGCGGGATTTCATATTCGTAGAAATTGTTTTTATAGTCAGATCCGATTCTTATAAAAGCAGTAAGCTCCCCGTCGTAGAGAGGCACTCCGATAAGAGCCTCTGCATGGACTTCCATTCGAAGTCTGCGGTACTGCCTGACATCAAGGTTCACATTCCTGAAAGCAGCCCTTGCATCCCCGTCTTCAAGGTCATATACTTTCAGAACCATCGACTGCTCATTCAGTTGTCTAAGCTGAGGATTCTGCGGATCGATAATCCTGTTGAACCCCGGAGGTAAAACATAGTTTACAGGCTCCTTGCCGGCATTTTCCTCAATACTTACGGAGCTAATTTCAAAAGAACCGTCAGTGGGTTCCGGTATCGTAATCCTCTCGCCGCCTTCCATAAATGAAATATTGTATTTACGCCACTCTGCCCTTACCAGGTCAAGCTTTGCAAATCTCATTATGACAGGCTCCCTGAACTCTTTAAGAAACATCCTCATGAAGCGGATTGACTTGAAGTCCCTTATGGGACCTACAATCTTCTGGTATTCTGTTATCGGGATTTTCAGCTGATACCATTTAACCTTTGATTTAGTCCCATTTGCAAAGGTTGCCTCATACTCAATCTCGTCCACAACATAGTTCGACCCGACCTTGAGATCTTCAGGCCTTATGCTCACCTTGTACTGGTAATAACTCTCGGTCTCGCTCAGGGTGTTATCCCTGTTTATGTCTTCCATATCCGGTAGCGTTGAACCAGAAGTCGGATAAGATTCGGGAGACATTTCAGAAGTGGGAGAGTTACCCTCCTGCCCGTTGTATTTTTTATACCTGTCAAGAATTCCCAACTGCTGGTTGTCATAGTCTGATCCCCTGAAATAGTGAAAATCATCATTTGCCGGATCCTTCTGTATTTCCTGGTAGACTTCCGGTTTGACAATATCCATCACTTTCTGAAGATATGTGTCAAAGAACGACTGTTCATCCTGGTTTCTCAATCCATCAAATCCAACATCCTGGTATAATCTTGATTCTATGGCATTATCAAAAGCATGAACTACCGACTGAACCGTGGGCACCCTTCCCCACGCTGTCGTGTCAACGTTCTTTATCTCCGGTGAACCGGGCAATCCGTTTTCAAAGCTTTTCCGTGAATCGCGCAGTATGTCTTCTGAAATATTGCCAAGGTTTATATAAAGATCTCCTCCCTCATGATCAGGATTTTCGACAAATGGATCCATCAGCCAGAATTTAATATACTGGATATTGGCTGTCTCAAAATCACTCGTAAGCACCTCACGCATTATGCCGCCCCATCTTGATTCCGGGTCATTGAGCCGGCCGTCAGGATTAATTCCACTTGAATAAGGGCCCGGTTCCGTGTCAAAATTATATGGTCCCTTTTCATCAGGATAAAAAGCCACATTCAAAACAGCAATGTTTGTCGGTATCCCGCTTGGACTCTCCTTATTGGGAAATATTTCATTCTCGTAGATCTCTCTGACAAAGTGGCTCGATTGCGCATCAGGGTTCTGCTTTATGTGTGAAGGTGTTGACGATCCGTTTCTAAGGAAGAGGGGGTCAATCACGTACCATGCAATTTTTGCACGGTTAAAGCCGCTGGCGAGATTGTTGTTCAGCCTTGCCTCCGGGAACAGCTGATCCTGACCCTGGGGGATGCTTGCCAGTGCCCAGGCATTGAACGACTTAAGGTCAAGCGGTATTTCGCTTGCCTCAAAATCGTCGATATAGGAATTGCCTGCATTTGAGATTGCACGTGAGTGGCCCGGGATAAGATGTGCAAACTCACCGAAGAAGGAAAAGGTTGACGGAGTTTTTGTTTCCAGAAATGGTATCCTGTCAATCATGCGGGTAAGAAACCTTGACTGCCCTTTATAGGAGGTATTTAACCCCCAGATTGTGTTTGAAATAGGTTCTTCACCGAAATTTACTTTCTGCGTATATGGCCTTTCAGTCAGATGAAGTATCGTGCCGCCAATATTGAAATTATCAGAAAATTTGTAGTCAAGATGAGTTCCGACAAGTGTTTTGGTCTGGAATCCAAAAAACTGATTGCTTTCAAGTGAAACCTGTATTGGAGTCTGTGATTCTATAAGTGCAGAATTAATTACTGTCACAATGCCCATATTGTAGTCGACGGTGTAATCCACGTTTTCTGTAAGAGGTACACCTCCCGCAGTTACTTTCACCGACCCCTGGGGAATGTTGATGGCATTCAGCTTTATTTCTGAGCCTGACTCTGAAGAATACTGACCAGTGAGTTTAAACTTGTTTTTCTCTGCTATTTGCCGGGCAATTGTCTGGGTCGAATCATAGAGTTCCTGAAATACGTATTTCTCAGCCACAAAAGGATCATCGATTTTATTCCTGAGATGACTTCCAAAAGGTTCAACCACAGGGAATATTATCTTACCCCTGTCAACTCTGACGGTTACACCATCGATGAAATCAAAAAAACCATCAGGCGACCTGTCGAACTGGGAATTCAGGTTATCAAGCCCCATTACCTGCAAAAGAATCTGCTTTGCGAGATTTCCTTCGGGCAGATAATTTATTGAGTTGCCTGTTTCGTCATCCTGGTAAAGGATATTCAGTTCAAAGTCTTTTCTTTCGAGTCTTCCGGAGCCGAGGGAATAGATATTCTTCATCATCAGGTCCCAGGTAGGCAATCTTGGGCTCAGGGTAGTCCCCTTCAGAAGTTTCAATATAAGTGTTTGGGGGGCAGCAATTCCATCGGTTGAAAACTCACCCACCTTGTAAACCTTTCCTCCCAGGGTGTATTCAAAGGCTACGGCAAGCACTTCATCAGTGTTTAGTGCTGTATTTAGTGAGATATATCCGAGTTGTCTGTTGAAATAGTATTCCCGTTCATCCAGTTTCCTCGCATTTTCAATCTTCTCAAAATCCCGCCCTATCTGAAACCCGGGGTAGAGTGAACTGAATGCATCATTAACCTGATCAACGTTTCTTACCTGGCCGTAAACGGTGTTCAGTTGCTCATACATCTGGTTTGCACTGTTGTCGGGATATGGCATAGCCCCGGCCACTGCCTGGAAAGAAGGAATCTTGTTAAAAATATGGTTTTGATTTTCACCAAGATCCATGAATGCAACAATATTTCTATTGCTTGCCTCCTCAAATCTGCTGGTTTTATTTGTGATCCATACTTCAATCCTTTCAATGTTGATGCCCGAGCTTACAAGCGGAAGGTTTTTCAGTGCTTCATCATAAATATCCCTGAAATATTGTGAAAGGAAAAAGTGACGGTTTGACTCGTAATTGTCAGCGTAAATTTCAAAGTTGCTTATCTGGGCACCTCCCTTGACTTCGATCACCGAGGATTCTCCTTTTTGTTGTGAAAGAACAGTTGTTACATTAAGTTTGCCGAACTGCATCTCTGTTTTAAGGCCGAAAAGACTGTAACTTCCTGTTATCAATGTTCCAGCAAGAGGAAGAGTGACATCACCAGCCTCCACTTTTTTTATGATCTCATCTTCCTTTCCTGAATATTCGAGCTTAGTCCTGTTTTCAAACTCGAACATGGCATCGGTATTATAATTCACGCCCAACTGCATCTTATCCCCTATAGTACCGGTCACATTCATCTGGATCTTTTCCTTGAAGTCAAAGGTCGGGATGGTTCTTAGTCTCTCCGAGAGTGCCGGGTTCTGGGTACGGGAAATATTAATTCCAAATATCAGTTCGGCTGAGCCCTGGGGAATAATATTAATGACATTGCTTCCGAATATTTTATCGAAGGCCTCGCCCCCCACTTCTATCTGAGGTATGATTCCCGATCTGTATCCTGGTTCCTGTCCGCGTATCCTCGACTGCCAGTATTCACGCATTTCCTTGTCGAACTGGTATCTGCGGTACTCTTCAGGACTCATGTGAACAGGAGTGCGATAGTCAAAATTTCCAACCTTCTGATAGAGAATATATTCATTCTTCTCTGGATCATACACTACAGTTGATCTTATATTTGAAGGATTATCGAGGAATAATGGAGATGTTGGAGAGTATTCCCATGGCATTCCGGAGACATCCTTCAGTTTCAAAGGCGATTTTACTATGGTGTCAGACGGTGATGACTGTCCCGTCACCTGTCCGGATGCTTCACCTGGAACTAAAGCAGACAGGGAGTTTATTAAAAGATATGCTAATATCAGTAATTTTCTATTTGAGATCCCTGATAACAAACCGGTTTATAAATTCTTATTTTACAGGCTCTTAAGTGCCCTCTTTACAATTTCCTCAACACTCAGGTTTTTTTCTTCCCTTAAAATTTTATCAAGGACTTTTGTAACGGCACTTTTGGCAAATCCGAGCATTACCAAAGCTGATAACGCCTCTTCCCTTCCGGTATTGTCTCTCAGGTCAAATATTTCACTTGTTCCGGGCACTTTTCCAAGTTTGTCTTTAAGGTCAACTATTATTCTCTGGGCTGTCTTCAGTCCGATACCTTTTATGCCCTTGAGTATGTTTACGTTAGCACTTATAATTGCCTTTTCTATTTCATCAGGTGTAAGAGATGAGAGCATTATTCTTGCAGTTGCCGCACCTACCCCGGTTACGGAAATGAGCATCCTGAAAATATTTCTCTCCTCTTCATCCGCAAAACCGTAGAGCTGATGAGAATCTTCCCTTATCACTTCATGGACAAGTATCCGGCATTCTTTCAGTTTTTCGAGTTTTGAATAGGTTGAAAGGGAAATATTAAGAGAGTAGCCTATTCCTGCAGTTTCAACCGTTACCTGGGTGGGATTTATTGAGGTTATACTACCTCTTATATAGTCTATCATGTTAATGGTCTGTATTAATTATCTCCGGAGGCAGTTCATCGACCCGGTCGGAATGCATCTCTATTTCCTGTTTCTTCAGGGGATTCCGGGTTATTTCAGAGTAAAGCTGTCTGTTATGGTAAATATCGCAGGCCAGGTATATGGCATGACGGAATGAGCTTTCAGATGCTTCTCCCTTTCCGGCAATATCAAATCCTGTTCCGTGGGCAGGAGAGGTTCTCACAAAAGGCAGTCCGGCGGTGAAATTTACACCTGTGTCAAACGACATCGCCTTGAAAGGGGCAAGCCCCTGGTCGTGATACATTGCCATTATCCCGTCAAACCTTGAAAACATTGCGGCGCCAAAAAATCCGTCGGCAGGAAAAGGTCCGAAAACAATGATGCCTTCTTTCTGAGCCTGGCATATTGCCGGAATTATTTTTTCCTGCTCTTCATTTCCCAGAAGGCCATTGTCTCCTGCATGCGGATTCAGGCCAAGCACTGCAATTGATGGTTTCCTGATGGCAAAATCCATCATGAGCGACTGGTTCATAATCCTGATTTTCTGAAGCAGCAAATCCGTACTGATTGCTTCCGGTACACTCTTCAGGGGAAGATGGCCTGTTACCATGCCAATCCTCATATTCTCGCTGACCATCATCATTAATTCATCTCCGGTACCGGCTTTCATCCTAAGGTATTCCGTATGTCCGCTGAAATGAAACTTCTCCGACTGAATATTACTTTTGTCAATGGGAGCTGTCACCAGTACATCTATCTTACCCTTCAGAAGATCATCCACTGCCCTT
>JABUEV010000179.1 GCA_013314865.1 Bacteroidales bacterium
TCCTTCAGAAGCTATATCAAGATACCCGTTTTCAATGCAATACCTTCCAAAAGAAACTAAACAGTCATAAAGGTGCATAATATGACGGAAGAAAGTTTTATCAGGCCAAGAAAACAGTCAGGTATTAAAGGAATGTTGCCCTACATTCTGTTATTTATAATGCTTATATGGCATGCGGTAATATTTGCGCAGGACAGGTTCCCCCGGCCTGAATTCGAATCAGGATATACTTATCCGGAACATCAGATGCCTTTGCAGAGAGCTCCGGTATGGCAATATATTGACCTTGCAGTGCTTGTTTCAGCACTTTCTGTTGCTTCATGGCTTGCCCTGAAAAGACGTTCAAGGAATGGATTGCTTTGGCTTTCGGTGTTTTCGCTCGCATATTTTGGCTTTTTCCGCGAAGGCTGTATCTGCCCTGTGGGATCTGTTCAGAATGTATCCCTTGCATTATTTAATACAGGTTATACCATTCCTCTCACTGTTCTGCTTTTCTTCCTTCTGCCATTGGCGTTTGCACTGGCTTTCGGAAGAGTATTTTGTGCAGGAGTGTGCCCCCTGGGCGCAATCCAGGAGCTGACTGGAATCTATCCTGTAAAACTTCCAAGGATTGTTGAATCTATAATGATTTCGGTGCCTTTTATATATCTGGGTATTTCAGTCCTATCCGCAGCCACCGAAAGTCAGTTCCTTATTTGCAGGTATGATCCGTTTGTAGGAATCTTCAGGCTAGATGCATCTTATACAATGATTATCTTCGGCATACTTCTGCTTGCTGCAGGTGTTTTCATTAACAGGCCATACTGCAGATACCTTTGTCCTTATGGCGTATTGTTAAACATTTTTTCAAGGTTTTCGCAAAAGCATCTTACCATTACTCCTGCAGAATGTATTGATTGCCGGCTGTGCGAAAACGCCTGTCCCTATGATGCTATTCTGTTTTCGGACACTGGAACACCTCCGGCAGACCCTGCCAGGCAAAGAAAAAGGTTTATAACATATATTCTGCTTGTTCCATTCTTTGCATTAGGCGGTTTATTAATTTTCAGGGAGGTATCCCCTGCTCTTTCAGCTCTTAACGGCAATGTCAGGCTTGCAAAGGAAATAAGAATTGAAAAGGAGACCGGGGTTCCGGCATTGTCAAAGGCTGCCGTGGCATTCAAGGAAGCAGGAAAGACAGAAAATGAGCTTTTTAACGAAGAGATTAGAATTAGAGAAAGATATAAAAAAGGGGCTTCATGGGTGGGACTTCTGCTGGGCCTTTCATTTGGATTCAGCCTGGTTGCACTCACAACAAGAACATCTAGAACCATTTATGAACCACACAAAGGAAAATGCTACAGTTGCGGAAGATGTTTCAGTTATTGCCCTGTTCACATTAAAAAAGTTGAGGATGATAAAAATAGGAGAAAGTGACCTTAAGATGCTAAGAGGTATCAGTACAGGGGCTGCGCTGTTTACATTGATTGTTGCCCTTACCATGCTTTTCAGCGTTATCCAGCTGAAAACGATAGACCCTCTTGACAATAAAGCTTTAAATGCCATAAAGGAACAATATGACAGAGATCCTGACAATGCACTGATAGCTGAACAGGTAAGATCTTTGGACCTTATGGCCCGGAAAGCATATTTTGCATCACGGCGGCAGGTTGAGACGGGGGCCTATCTTCTTGTTGCAGGAGCTGTCGTGTTTCTTTTATGCCAGAGACTTATTGCTGAAAGCAAAAAAACATTGCCCTCTGTTCCGGGAGAAAAGCAGGACCAGCTGACCTACAATACCAGATATGCCCGGTATCTGGCTGGTACTGTGGCATTTCTGACAATAGCGGCAATTGCTTCCTCCTTTATTCTGAGAAGCACTCTTCCTGATTTGTCAGGCAAGAGTACAGCCAAAGCTGAAAAAATTAAAGAAAATAAAGGTACTATAGTGGCCGGTTCCGATTCCTTTCAACCTGATGCGGTCAACTATCCTTTCTTCAGAGGACAGGATGGAAGAGCAACAGCTGGCGGAACCGGTTATCCTGTAAACTGGGATGGAGAAAGCGGAACCAATATAAAATGGAAAATAACTGTGCCAAAAAATGGCCAGAGTTCGCCTGTTATATGGGGTGACAAACTATTTATCACAGGTTCTGACGGTAATACCTGCGAAGTATATTGTATAAACAAGAATTCAGGCAAAATTGAATGGACAGCCCCCGCATCAGGACTCGAAGGAGAACCTGAAGCACCGCCTGAGACTGACCAGGAAACAGGTCTTGCTGCATCTTCTCCTGCAACTGACGGGAAAAGCGTCTGTGCCATCTTTGCAAACGGAAATCTCGTTTGCCTCGATTTGGATGGAAACAGAAAATGGGCAAAAAACATCGGTAAACCTGTAAACATATATGGCTATTCAAGTTCACTGGTCATATATAACGGCATCGTGATAGTGCAGTTCGATTCTGACGAAAAAGTTTCACTTATGGGATTTGATCCTGAAACAGGCGAACTGAAATATGAAACTATCAGACGCGGGCGTCCGGTATGGTCTTCGCCTGTCATTGCAACATTTGACGGACAGCCGCAGGTAATTATTAACGGAAATCCGGAAGTCACTGCTTTTGACCCTCTCACAGGAAATGAACTATGGACGGTGCAGTGCCTTACTGGTGATGTTGCTCCTTCACTTGCTGTCAACAGCAAAATGGTGTATGCAGTCACTGATTATGCTATGCTGGCAGCGATAAAACCCGGAACAGGCGCATCTATCGTCTGGAATGACAACATGTTTACTCCGAATGTGTCGAGCCCGGCTGCAAATGACAATTTCCTTTTCATTTCAACCGGAAATGGAGATGTGGCTTGCTATGATGCAATGAAAGGGGACACTTTATGGACTCGTTATGTAATGGATCAGTTTTACGCCTCTCCTGTGATAGCTGAAGATAAGGTGTATATGCTCGACCGAAGCGGGGTCATGCATATCCTGAAAGCAGGTCCGGTTTATGAGGTTATAGCTGAATCACCGATTGGCGAGCCGGCGGATTGCACTCCGGCATTCTCGGAAAAAGCAGTGTTTATAAGAGGTAAGAATAATCTTTATTGTATTTCGGAAAATTGAAAACGGAAGAAAAAGAAATAAATAAATGTAACTGCGGAAGCGCAGTGTTAACTCCAGAGGAGATAACAGCCGTTGTTGAAAATGCCGTCAAAGAAACAGGAAGTGGCAGGGATAAGGTAATCCCTCTTCTCCAGAAAATCCAGGACAGACTGAATTACATTCCTTCTGAGGCCCTTAAACATATCTGCAGGATTACGGAAATAACGCCGGGACAAATATCCGGAGTTTCAACTTTTTACTCCCAGTTCCGTCATATACCTTCAGGCCTTCATACAATAAAGGTATGCATGGGTACAGCATGCCATGTGAAAGGATCACAGCTTATCGCGGAAGCCTTCAGAAGAGATTTAAAAATAACCGAAGAAAAGAATTCGTCGCCTGACAATCTGTTTTCTATAGAGGAGGTTGCCTGCCTCGGTTGCTGTACTCTTGCTCCTGTGGTGCAGATTGACGGAAAAACTTACGGACATGTAAAACCTACTCAGGTAAAGGAAATTGTCACAGATTTTATTCATTATTCCAAAGGCAGTAAGGAAAAGACGGTAACAGCCGAAGTCACAAGCCATGATGCTGAGGTCCGCATCGGGCTTGGTTCATGCTGTGTGGCCGGAGGAAGCAGGGATATTCTCTCCAGGCTCAGCGAAATAAGGGAAATTTATGATTTAAACATAAAAATAAAGCCTGTCGGATGCGTTGGCGTCTGCAACCAGACGCCCCTGCTTGAAATTGTCACTTCTGACGAGGTCAGCTCAAGATATACAAATGTAAAAAAGGAACAGGTTGAGGAGATACTTCTTAAACATGTAAAACCCCGGTCAATCGATAAGAAGATAAAGTTTCACATTAATGACCTTGCCGGAACATTCATTTCGGATGACCTTGTTAAGAGCCCTGTAAATCTGAAAGGTGAGATCAGGGAACAATATCTCAGAAACTTCCTGACCCCTCAGCTTCATCTGGCTACCATAAACAGCGGCATTATCTCACCTGACTCGTATGAAGAGTATTTGCTTTTGGGAGGCTTCAGCGCACTCCGCAAGGTAATTTTCTCGGAAAATCCTGAATGGGTTACCGCTGAAATTAAAAAGAGCGGCTTGAGAGGCCGCGGAGGTGCCGGATTTCTTACAGGAAGAAAATGGGAAATATCTGCTTCCCAAACTGCAAAACCAAAATATGTCGTCTGCAACGGAGATGAAGGTGATCCTGGAGCTTTCATGGACAGGATGCTTCTTGAGTCATTCCCGTTCAGAATTATTGAAGGCATGCTGATAGCTGGCTTTGCTGCCGGAGCAGAAAAAGGGATTTTCTATATCAGGGCTGAATACCCTCTGGCAGTATCAAGAGTGAGAAATGCGCTTAAGAAATGCGTCGAAAAAGGAATTGTCGGCAAAAATATTCTTGGTTCGCAATTTTCATTTGACATTGAAATATTTGAAGGTGCCGGAGCATTTGTATGCGGTGAGGAAACTGCATTAATAGCATCACTTGAGGGTAAAAGGGGTACTCCCCATCTCAGACCGCCCTACCCTGCTGTAAAAGGATACAAGGGCATGCCTACGCTTGTTAATAACGTTGAGACGCTTGCTCTTGTGCCCTGGATTATTAATAACGGCAGTGAAGTCTTCAGTTCAGTAGGTACAAAAGACAGCAAAGGCACCAAAGTTTTTGCTCTTGCAGGGAAGATAGCGAGGGGCGGACTTATTGAGGTTCCCATGGGAATTACTATACGCGACATAGTGGAAAAGATAGGAAGCGGAGTTGCAGAAGGCAGAACTTTTAAGGCAGTCCAGATCGGAGGACCCTCGGGCGGATGCATTCCTGCCAGCCTGGCTGACACGCCTGTGGATTATGAAGAACTTACCCGACTTGGCGCAATGATGGGATCGGGAGGAATGGTGGTTCTGGATGATACCGACTGCATGGTCGATATTGCAAAATATTTCCTGACATTCACACATAAGCAATCATGCGGAAAATGTACCTTCTGCCGTGTTGGTACAAAGCAGATGCTTGAAATATTGACCCGGCTAAGCGAGGGTAAAGCTGATTCAACTGAACTGGATGAACTTGAACGGCTCTGCATGGAAGTGAAAAACGGAAGTCTTTGCGGACTTGGAAAAACAGCACCAAACCCTGTTCTTACCGGACTCAGATACTTCAGGGAAGAATATATGGCACACGTAAAAGGCTTCTGTCCTGCCAAACGGTGCCGCGACCTTATTAAATATGTGATTTCAGATGACTGCACCGGTTGTACAAAATGTTCACAGGAGTGCCCAGTTAATGCTATTCCATTCAAACCGTTTGAGAAACATGTCATTGATCAGAACCTGTGCACCAAATGTGACAACTGCAGGGTCGTGTGTCCTGAAAAGGCGGTTGTTATAACAGACCAGAAAGATGAAAGTTACGATTGACAATATTACAGTTGAAGCTGAAGAGGGCAGTACAATTCTTGAGTGTGCCCGAAGGGCAGGAATTGATATTCCTACTTTATGCCACAGGGATGGCATTGAACACTATTCTTCCTGTATGGTGTGCCTGGTTAAGAATAAAAAAAACAACGGCTTTATTCCTTCCTGCTCGGCACTTGCAGAAGACGGAATGAATATTGAT
>JABUEV010000180.1 GCA_013314865.1 Bacteroidales bacterium
GATTCTGTGGCTTTTGCGTACGGATTATACCTGAGATAGTAAATTTATGTACCAGCATGTCAGAATGATCCCAGGAGACCGACAGTCTGTTCCTTTCAAGCCGGGCTTCAAGGCACGATTCGATCTCGTTTGAAGGGATATAATCTGAAGCTATTAATTCCCCGTGAAGAATGTAAGCGTTGCTTTCAGCCGAGGTACATTCAAGAATCCCTGTTCTTACAATGAAATCTCTCTTTATTGTCCTTATCTGCAGAGGAAATACCTTAAGATTTTCCGGGACAACAGCCAGTTTTCCCAGATTCAGGGAGCCCCTGTAAAGCGTTCCTGGTGTGAGAATTTTATCAGGCCGGAAAACCAGTGTCGTTTCATCAATCCATTCAGTCTTGCCTTTAATTGCAGGATCGAATGTTATCAGGCCTGAAGGCAGTTTCCTGCCTGCTTTTACTGCAAAATCAGGTGTAAAGTGAATCTCTACCGGAGAATTTACAGAAATAACCCCTGAGGTATATGCAGAGATAAACTCACTGAACCCCTTGTCGACAGGCACCGGAGCTTCAAAACCAGAAATTTTTCTATCAGAAGAGCTTTTTATTTTTCCGGATTTTTCTTTACCGCACGATATAATTATTGACATCATGCAGAGTAACAGGCTGAATCGGATGATTTTCATATAAGTCAGTTGTGAAAGTTCAGGGTAATAAGAATTGTTTTTAAAACCGGACAGCTTATTATAAAATTCAGTGATACTGAATCATTCAGTATGCCGGATGTTATTATGTGATGAAAAGTTAATGAAAAAAATCAGATTATGATATACCAGTTTTAGCTAAAGAAGGATCCTGTTGCCAAGTTTTTTGGATATTATTCCCAGAGCCGTGCTGAGGTTATTGAACCTTTTCTGCAATGCAAGAATCTTTTCAGTATCATTTTGTCTGACTGCTTCCTCAAGCTGGAGCATTATTTCTTTCCGGATAGCTTTTATTTTGTCACTTTTGAATTTCAGCACAGCATCAGGCACTATATCGCGGAGTTTCATGTTTTCTGTTTCGACATAGGTTTGTTTTTCCCTCCATATTCTGCTTAGTTCGTGGGAATCGGCCAGCAGGTCGGCAGAAAGGCTTGATATTTCAGGGTCTTCGTGTTTTACAAAATGCTTGTCGCCCGGGAAGATTCCGTGTTCCACATGGAATGAGAAATCCTCAAAGATTCTGGCGCAGGTTTTATTTTCAAAGGAAAGGTTGTCTGATGTAATTTCCCTGACTATATAGTCTGCTACAGTAATTACCTCTTCCTGTCCGTCCTCTTTTCTTATTTTTCTTTCAAGTTCCTCGCTTCCGAATTTAAGCAGAAGTCTTATGATCTCCTTTTCGCTGTAAATAGAGGTTGATTTCGTCTGGACAGGCTTTTGAACTTCGGGTTTTGGAACAGGAAGATCTTCAGGTCCCGGATATTTGTTTCTGTCCTGGAACGATTTCTGCTGGCGGAGTTTGTTTACCTCATGGTATAATATTGGTTCAGCCACTTCAAGGAAGGAACTGCACTCCTTTATATAAACTGTTCGTGTAATTGTTTCAGGGATAACAGCTATCGATTTGACTATATCCCTGATGAGGGATGCCTTTTTAACCGGGTCATTTTCTGCTTCCCTTATCAGAAGCTGTGTTTTGAAACGGATAAAGTCTGTTTCGTTGTTCCTGATATATTTAATAAATTCCTCGTTGCTTACTTTTTTGGAATATGAGTCCGGGTCTTCTCCATCGGGAAGTAGGACAATCTTAACATTTAGTCCCTCCTCGAGCACGAGGTCTATACCCCTTAATGAAGCCTTAACTCCGGCGGGATCTCCGTCGTAGAGAATTGTAATATTTTGTGTGAAACGTTTGATAAGTCTCACCTGCTCCTGGGTGAGTGATGTGCCTGATGAGGCCACGACATTTTCAATGCCGGCTTCATGCATCGACATTACATCGGTATAGCCCTCCACAAGATAACATTTGTCTTCCTGTGTGATTGCCTTCCTGGCCTGGAATATCCCGTAGAGAATCCTGCTTTTATGATAAATTTCCGATTCAGGGGAGTTGATATACTTAGCGCTTTTCGGGTCTGATTTAAGAATTCTTCCACCAAAACCAAGTACCTGTCCCGACAACGAGTGTATGGGAAACATTATCCTTCCGCTGAACCTGTCGAACAGGTAGTCTTCATGCTGGATTGAAAGGCCTGATTTTACAAGCATATCCTGGCGGAACCCGTCTGAAAGTGCTTTTTTTGTAAAGGCATCCCTTTTTTCGAGACTGTAGCCTACATCAAACTTTTTGAGAGTATGCTGAAGAAATCCCCTTTCCTTGAAATAAGTCAGACCTACAGAAATACCTTCATCGCTTCTGAACAGGTTATCCGAAAACTGTCTTGCGGCATAGGCAGTAACCACAAGAAGACTCTCCCTCTCATTCTGCTTTTCTATCTCATCAGGAGATCTTTCCTTTTCAGTCACCTCAATGTGATATTTCCTTGCAAGGTACTTAAGAGCTTCAGGATAGGTCAGATGTTCATGTTCCATTATGAAGTTGACCGCATTCCCGACTTTGCCGCATCCGAAGCATTTGAAAATCTCCTTGGAAGGAGAGACTGTGAACGAAGGGGTCTTTTCGTTATGAAAAGGGCATAATCCGAGATAATTTACACCTCTTTTCTTGAGAGGCACAAATTCCTGGATCACATCCACTATATTGGCTGCTTCCAGTATCCGTTCAACCGTAGCCCTGTCAATCATGATTCAAAGATATCATGAATTGACAACTTAAATTCTTATTTTTACATAATTTTATTAGTATATGGAACATCTGGTGGTACTGTCCGGAGCCGGGATGAGTGCCGAAAGCGGAATAAGGACATTCAGGGATTCAGGAGGTCTGTGGGAGGAATATGATGTAAGGGATGTCGCATCGCCGGAGGCATGGAGAAAAAACCGTGAACTTGTCCTGAGATTCTATAACGAAAGGAGGCGTCAGCTTGAACATTGTCAGCCAAACAAAGGACATATTGGTCTGGCGGAGCTTGAAAAGTATTTTGATGTTGACATAATTACACAAAATATCGACAACCTTCACGAAAGGGCAGGAAGTAAAAAAGTTCTGCATCTTCACGGTGAGCTGACCAAGGCAAGAAGTACTGCTGATCCTTCGCTCATTTATGAGATCGGGTATAATGACATAAGGAATGGTGACAAATGCGCAAAGGGCAGTCAGCTGAGGCCTCATATTGTATGGTTCGGGGAGCCTGTGCCGATGATGGATAAAGCTGTTGATATCACTCTGACGGCAGACATATTTGTTGTGATAGGCACTTCACTGAATGTGTACCCGGCGGCCGGTCTGATAAATTTTGTTCCCTCCGGGGCATCCGTGTGGCTTATTGATCCGAATGAAGTTTATGTCCCGGGGAAACTGAAAGTTGAAGTGATTAAAACAGGAGCATCAGAAGGAGTGGCCATTTTAACAAGCAGACTAATGGAGATGTATGGAAAAGACTGACAGGAAGATAATAGTGGCCGTTACCGGAGCCAGCGGAATGATTTATGCAAAACTGCTGATCGAACGTTTGAGCCAGATGATAATTGCTCCCGGAGAGATTGCAGTTGTCTTTTCAGACACGGCCCGCAGGATATGGTTAGAAGAGACTGATGAGGAATACAGGCCCGTTTCCCCTGCGAAGCTTTACGAAAATGACAATTTTTTTGCGCCATTCGCATCAGGATCCTCAGAATATGATACAATGATCATCTGCCCGGCATCAATGGGCATGCTTTCGCGTATTGCAAACGGTATTTCCGGAGACCTTACAGCCAGGTCTGCTGATGTGATGCTTAAAGAGAGACGAAAGCTGATCGTTGTGCCGCGTGAAGCTCCATATAACCTCATTCATATAAGAAACATGGAGCAGTTGACACTGGCCGGAGCAATTATTTGTCCAGCATCTCCGTCTTTCTACAGCCATCCGGCAACGATAGACGAACTCGTAATGACAGTGGTGGAAAGAATAATTGTTCTTTCAGGATTTAAGGCAGACACTTACCGGTGGATGGTCGATGACAGATGAGCGCATCATAAAATTCTTCAGAAAACATCATGTATTAACCATTGCCACATGCAGTGGAAATGAACCATGGTGTGCAAACTGTTTCTATGTCTACTTGCCTGAAGAAAATATCCTTGTTTTTACTACAGATCACGATACCAGACATGGCCGGGAATTCTTAATTAACAATCTTGTGGCAGGTACAGTAGTTCTTGAAACACCTGTTATAGGTAAAATAAGAGGAATTCAGTTCCAGGGACTGGTATCCGAGCCGAAGGGTGATTTGTATGAAAAAGTAAGAAGCGCCTATCTTAAAAGATTTCCGGTTGCCATGCTTATGGAAACACACCTGTGGATTGTTGAACTGACATATATTAAGATGACCGATAACAGACTCGGTTTTGGCAAAAAGCTCATCTGGAAGAAGGAACAGGAAAATGATGTCCGTCTGACAAGTTGATTAAAAGATGCCGGATCTTAATCCTTTCCCAGTTGCTGGCGGAGGATTTTTGCAATGTATTTTCCAAGAATGTCAAATTCAATGTTAACCACACTGCCGACCTTTATCTGGTGAAAATTAGTAACCTCCCAGGTATATGGAATTATTGCCACCTGAAACGATTTTGGCATGGAGTTGACAACAGTAAGACTGACACCATTCACCGCAACCGAGCCTTTTTCGACTGTCAGGTAGTCATCTCTCAGAGGTTCATATTCAAAAGTATAATACCAGCTTCCTCCGGCCTCTTTTACTTCTGTACAGACTGCAGTCTGGTCGACATGACCCTGGACTATATGTCCGTCGAGCCTGCCGTCGAGCCGGGTGCTTCGCTCAAGATTTACCTTGTCGCCCGGTTTTAGCAGTCCGAGATTTGTCTTTTCAAGAGTCTCCTTTATGGCAGTAACGGTATAGGTGTCTCCCTCTTTCTTTACAACAGTAAGACAAACGCCATTATGAGATATGCTCTGGTCAATGTTCAGCTCTGAGACGAACGAACATTTCATTGTAATATGAAGATTATCCTTTTCCTTTTCCAGTTTCACTACAGGGGCTGCCTCTTCAACTATGCCTGAAAACATATTCTTAAGGATTTAATGAATTAATACGTAAATATAACACTTCGAGGATAATAAAAATATCATTTCCTTTTCGGTCTTCGCTTTTCCAGCGGCATTCCATCCTTGTTCCATGCGGTAATACCTCCTTCAAGATTATACAGATTCCTGAATCCTTTTTCGTAAAGAAATTCAGCGGCGCGCCGGCTTCTGTAACCGGTTGTGCAATAAAGGAAAAGATGATAGTCCCTGCTAAGCGTGTCGGTGTAATTAGAAAGATCCTGTGAAGAAGGAAGATTAACCGCATCTTTGATCCTGTTGTGCCTGTATTCCATCTTGGTTCTTACATCGATTATGACTGCCGGGTCATTCCTTAAATACTGCATGTGAAAATCATAAGGTTCAAGTGACCTGAATCTTGCAGAATCTGCACCCTGAGGGAACACTGTACCCCAAAATAAAACGAAACACGCTAATATCACCGGCATTTTCATGTATTCCATAATATGCAAAGAAAACAAATTTCCTTAAACCCGAAACCCGAAACCCGAAACCCGAAACCCGAAACCCGAAACCC
>JABUEV010000181.1 GCA_013314865.1 Bacteroidales bacterium
CTCTGTACCATGTTATAGTACCGACAGGAGTACTTGTTACAGAGAGGGTTCTGTCTGCCCCGAAACAAACTGTCCTTGAAGGTGCAGTCGGAGCGGGCGGAGCTGCAATAACTACTATGTCAACATAAGTCGAAACGAAGTCCGGGTCGGCCCAGTTGCATTTGTTCCAGTTCTTGAGATAAACTCTGAAAAACTGTCCTGCCCTTGCTGAAGCAGGTATTGTAATCGGTTGGCTGAGGGATGAAGGGCCGTACGGGACGGGGTTGATTCTTCCGCTTGTCTGTGGAGCTGACAAACCGCCCACTAATACTGTACCGGTTATGGTGTTTTGAGTGCCTCCTGACGGGTCGCGCCCGTAGAGCCATTCAATATTACGCGGGTCATTGTTTGGGACAGCAAGAAGCCCTCCGGGCAGTACCGGATTCTGGCAGTTCCAGGTACTGTTATCACGCAGGGTAATGACAGTCTGAGTCCCCTCGCAAACCTGAATTACAGAGCTGTTTGTTGCATTATCCACAATCCTGAGTTCCCCGTCGCCGTCAGAAGGTATGTCACGGCCATGGACCACCGCCACATACTGAACCGATCTTGTCTCTCCGCATGGATTTCGAATGCTGTTCGAAAAAACATAGTTACAATCCTCAACTGAGGTATATGTATGTCTGCGCAATGCCAGAGGAGGAATGTCATTATCAGCTACTGAAGTATATGATGCTGATGCTCCGTCGCCCCAGTCAATTGTCCATTCAGTCCCTTTGAGAATTCCTGAATTTGCAGGATCCAAAATAACTACATTGAATGTAGCTGTAGGACTTTCCGTTATGCAAATTTTGGGCTGTGACCATCCGGTAAGAATTTCTATTTGGGGACATGCAAGGGTGGTAGCTGTTAATCTGACTGGAGTAGCCTGTAATGTCCCAGTAGAATTTTCAGCAACGATGAATATTGTATATAATCTTAATGACTGCGTAACATCAAGAATTGCTGGTAATATTGAATTCACATTACCTGAAGTAATAGGAATTATTGCAGTTGCTACCCTGGGATAGTTGACGCCAGCTATCGCTTGGGATCTTACTGATGCAGAAGTATAGACTGTTGTATTATTAAAATTAAAAACTATTATATATACAGTGCCAACTCTGTCAATTCCATGGTTAAGGGTTATTGTAGTAGGCCCTGTTGATGCAACTGAAGGTGTTCCCGGGACCCACTGCGGAGCCTGGGCTAAAATCCCCTGAAAAAAGTATAGAATAAAAAAAACTGAAAAAGTTATCCTTCTTATCTTTCGTACAAGATAACCAGTTATCGCATTTTTGCGTTGCGTGTTCATGTCAGGTCGTTTTAGGTCCCGCAAAGCATTTTGCAGTAATGACTAAAATCAGGACTAAAAGTTAACCAATATGGTTGCATGAGGAAGGGGGAGTTTTTAACAAAGGGAAGCTAGTTATTAAGGATAAAGGCGGCAGGCGGTAGGCAGAAGGCAGTGGGCAGAAGGAGGCAGGCGGCAGGAGGCAGGCAGTAGGCTGTAGGCGTTAGGCAATGGGGCTGAGGGCATAAGGAATTATCATGTATATAAGATACTCCATTATTTATTTTGTCTTAACTTTATTGTTGGAATGTTTATGTCAAATCTAAATCGCTGTATTATGAGTTATTTTGAAGAATTGAAGGTATGGCAGGTTGCAGTAGATCTTGCCATATCGGTTTATGAAATCACCGGGAAAGAGCCGTTTAAAAAGGATTTTTGTCTGAAAGAGCAAATGAGGAAATCATCTGTGAGTATCTCAAGCAATATTAGTGAAGGTGACCAGCTTGATTCTGACAAATCCTCAATAAGGCATTTCAGAATTGCAAAGGGGTCATCTGCAGAACTTTTCACCCAATCAATTATTGCCTTTAGAATTGGCTATATTAATGAAAATGAATACGATTATATTAAACAAAAATGCCAGGAAATCCTGGCAATGTTGACTAACCTTATTAAACACAGAGGAAACTCAAGAAATCATGATGAAGATTAAAGTTATAGATTGTGAACCAAAAGCAGAAATTTTAAGGTTTCTAAATTGTCCTTTATCCCTTAACCTACAGCCTACAGCCCTCCGCCTTCCGCCTTTATCCTCCTTTTCAAAACTGCCTTTATAATGACAGCCCCAAAAAACAACCCCGCCACATTCGCCACTGCATCAAAAACATTGAACGACCTTACAGGGACCCATATCTGAACAACTTCAGTTGAAACGGCCAGAAACAAAGTGATTAAAAAAAATTTGCCAGGAGAGTCTTTCCCGAATAAAGTAAATCCTTTTAACCTGCCGGCCAGGTAATACATGCAAATCAAAAAATAAGCAGTAAAATGAAGAATATGATCCATCCTGAATTTGAAAGCTTCAGGACCGACTTTTATCCTGTTAAGACTTCCTGAAACCGGAATGAAGGCAAATATCAGCACTGCAAGGTAGCCGGTCCAGAAAATGCCTCTGTAAATTTTTTCGACCATATAGGATTGTTAGCACAGGGCACAGGGCACAGACCTAAAAACTCTGAGCCCTGAGCACTGAGCACTGAGCTAAAAAACAGCAGAGATGAGTAAACTACAAATCTAGAATTCCAGGATTGCCTTCAAACACCTCTCGGCAGTCTTTCCGTCCCATAAAGGCGGCTTTACCGGCATTCTTGACCGGTTCAGAGCGGCTTTGAATTCCGATTTTAACAGATTTATATCACTCCCGGCAAGCACTCCTGATCCGCCATGAAGAGTAAGCGTGACCGGCCTTTCTGTATTTTGCCTCAGGGTAATAAAAGGAGTACCGAGTACGGTACATTCCTCCTGTAAACCGCCGCTGTCTGTCAACAAAACCTTTGCCCCCATATTGAGACGAAGCATGTCGTAATAGCCTAATGGTTCAAGAAGCATAATTCCGGGATGATCTAATACCTCCTGATAAAGGCCAAATGCATCAAGCTGTTTTTTTGTCCGCGGATGCACCGGCCATAAAAAAGGAAATTCAGGCTTCGCCGTTTCGATAAAAAACCTGACCAGGGAAGTCAGAACCTCTTTATCATCCACATTTGAAGGCCGGTGAATTGTGATTACAGCATATTTTTCATCCTCAACCTTTTCCCGGAGAGGAGAAGTGAGAGGTGAGATATTAGAGGTGAGAGGTGAGAAATGAGAAGAGTTGTTTATAATATTATCAGTAATTATCTTGTTGATGTCAAGTTGTGAAGCTTTAGGACGGCTTTCTTCGAGGGTGTCTATCATTATGTTGCCGACAAGCCGGATACGTTGATCCGGAACCCCTTCTGACCTTAGATTCTGAACTGAAAATATATCCGGGGCAAGAAGAAGGTCTGACAACCGGTCAGTAACAAGTCGGTTTATCTCTTCCGGCATAGTCATGTCACCCGACCGAAGACCGGCTTCGATATGACAGCATTTAATCCATTCCTTTTTTGCAGTGACAGAACAAGCCAGTGTGGCATTCACGTCACCCACAACCACAACCCAGTCGGGTTTTTCAGCCTTCAGGACTTTTTCGAATGATATCATTGTCTGTCCGACCTGTTCTGCATGTGTGCCGGAGCCTATTCCCAGATTGATATCTGCATCAGGCAGTTCAAAATCGTCAAAAAATGCCTTCGACATCCTGTGGTCATAATGCTGACCGGTATGCACCAGGATGTGTTCAATGTTCGGGATTGATAGTTTAGCGTTGTGAGCTTTAATAGCCTTGACAAAAGGGGCTATCTTCATGAAATTCGGTCGCGCCCCGACCACTGATATAATTTTCATTAAATTAAAAATTTATAATCAAGTAATTTCGGTGTTCGGTATGCGGTATTCAGTATTCAGTATTCGGTAGTCGGTATTCGGTAATCGGTATTCAGTGTTCGGTAAACGGTATTTTCTGTAAATTTATTCAAAAGCCAGAAAGTTTAAATACTATGGCAATGCAACATCCCCCCAACCCCCTTCAAAGGGGGAGGTGTTAACAATTTCTTCTTTAAATTGGGATCTAATTCTTTGTCTTTATACTTCCAACTTCTGTCATCTGTATTCAGTAATAAACTTCTTATCGATTACTGATTACCGACTACTGAATACCGATTACCGATTACCGACCTCCGATTACCGAATACCGATTACCGAACACCGATTACCTTAACTTATCGAATCAGGAAAACCCTCAATCACCCGCACCAGAAACTCCGCCACATTAACCTTATCCTTCAGCATCCTCATGCGCCGTTTCTGCCATTCATCCCTTAAACCGGGTATGCCCAGAATATTTTTTATAGTTTCGATCAATTCACTTTCGTTACCGGGCTTCATTCCAAAACCCAGGTTGTATTTCTTTTCGAGCTCCTCAAGATAACCGAGCCGGCCAACGAAATCATTATATCTGACAAAGGGAACACCAAGCACTCCTGCTTCAGCGGCCATGGTCTGACTGTCGCCTATAAACATCGAAGCGTATGCTATAATATGATGTATCTCAAGCGGATCAATATTAAGCCGGTATGGTTCGAGATCCTCTTCAAGTTCCCTTTCAGATGTTATGTAAACTTCACCATGAGGTTTTAAAAGACTTATAATTCCTGATGCCAACCGGTTATTAATCCCTCCCACTCCCCTGTCGTGATAAGCTTTAAGTCCTGAAAATCTCATCAAAAAATATGACCTATCAGCAGGAATATATTTTCTGACAATTTCCAAAGAGGGTTTAAAATGATCAGGGTGAAGGTATGCAAGCTCATGATAACCCTCATATTTTACAGATTTCTTTTCCCATTTGGCGTTATTGCAGACTGTTGGTGAAATAATCCAGGTCGACCAGGGATAACTCAGTTTTGCGTAAAGAGGAACAGCATGTGCATCATCTTCATTCACATTAAGTGAAGGTATACGCAACAGAGTTCCCACATGGCCAATCTCAACGCTTGTTCCAATGAGCAGATCGGGGCGACGGGCAATGCAAAACTTAAAAAGACGCCAGTCGCGTTTAAGCATTCCGATCGCAATGCCTGTCCTCCTGTCACTTCTGCCTTCAGGTAGGATGTTGTGATACCGCATGCCGCTTCTTTGAAGAAGTTCCTCAAGTATGTCCTTCTTCTTGATAAGGATGTCTATTTTATGGCCTTTCTGTGAAAGCGATGCAATAACATTCTTAAAAAGATGAAAATGTGCCGGATGGCCGAGGTAAAAGAGGATATTCATTTCGGATTTTATCGAGCAAAGCGAGATAATCCCGCAAAGAAAATTTCGGATTGCGGATTGCGGATTGCGGATTGGAGGAAAAATTGCGACTGATTGGAGAAATTTCGGATTGCGGATTGGAGATTATTTATTTCTATTTTTAGCGGTTCTGCCTGAAGCAGTAAATATAGCTGTTAGTTCATCTGCTTCCTTCATAATCTCTTTTAATTCTTCTGAAGGCTTTAGTCCTGATTCACATATTAGTTCAAGCCAGAATAATGTCTCATCACATTCCTCTTCGACAACAGTGATTTTTGATATAAAATCAGCATTGCTTCGTGATCTGCAAGCTGAACGATAATTTGCCGCAACTGAAGTTCCGGATCTTATTAACTGACTGCCGATTGTCCGACCTGATCTGGTATCAGGGAGAGAATCAACAAGCTTAATAATTTCCAGAGCAAATGCTTTAGTTCTTGCA
>JABUEV010000182.1 GCA_013314865.1 Bacteroidales bacterium
AGCCCTCTCGGCAAAGGCTTTTTGACCGGCACAATTGACCAGAATACAAGATTCGACAGCAAGGATTTCAGAAGCACTGTGCCTCGACTGTCACCTGAAAATATTAAAGCAAACCTGGCATTTGTAGACCTGCTTAAACAGTTTGCTCAACGCAAAAATGCAACACCGGCCCAGATTGCATTAGCATGGCTGCTTGCACAAAAACCATGGATAGTTCCTATACCCGGAACCACCAAACTGCACCGGTTGTATGAAAATATCGGTGCTGCCTCATTTGAGCTTTCATCAGAAGAACTCATGGAAATCAATACAGCTTCAGAAAAACTTAAGGTACATGGTGACAGATATTCTCCTGAAACTGCAAAATTGATAAATCGTTAGTTTTTTAAAACAATATGAGTAAGAAAGTCCTGATATTATCAGCAAGTCCCCGCAGGGGAGGTAATTCTGATCTGTTATGCGACCAGTTCATGGCAGGTGCCACAGAATCCGGCTTGTCAGCAGAAAAAATCTTTTTAAGAGACAGGAAAATAAACTATTGCACCGGTTGCGGATCATGTATCGACAATGGGAAAGGCTGTTCCCAGAAAGATGACATGGCTGAAATACTTGAAAAAATGATTTCGGCTGATGTGATTGTTATGGCCACTCCTGTTTATTTCTACACAATGTGCGGACAGATGAAGACTTTTATTGACCGTACCTGTGCCAGGTATACGGAAATAAAAAACAAGGAATTTTATTTCATACTGACTGCTGCAGACAACAACCTAAGAGCCATGGAACGGACTGTTGAAGAGTTCAGGGGTTTTACTTATTGTCTCGAGAATCCGATGGAAAAAGGTATTATTTATGGAACAGGCGTTTGGAAAAGCGGTGAAATTAAAGGGAAAAAGGCAATGAATCAGGCGTTTGAAATGGGGAAAAAAGCATAATAAAACTTTTCTTGTCTGCAACTTCCTAATCAAAAAAATAGACAATTGCATCTGGATTAAATTTCAGTGCATGCAAAGCTTAAGCTTGACTCAGGGTTGGACATATTAGATTTATTGAATTTCTCGTGTAATCTTTTTGCAGATTATCCAGTCCTTTTGACTTTTGTGAAAAGGAAATTGTTAAAGCATGAGCTTTTAAATATTTAACTTCTTTTCGTGATGAGAAATAAATTTTTCTTTTTTAAGTAAATGCATGTTCAGACTTTATAGAGAACATCTGATATTTGTGACGGAAATTCAAATTAATTGTATGATAAAATATTTAAGATCAATCAATTGTAAAACATTATAATAAGAATTGAAAGAAAGAGTATGACAGATAAATTATTTACACATCTTTTTTCGATCATCATTTTTTTGTTTTTATCGGTGAATGGTTCTGCCCAGGACACGGGGAGAAGAATTAATGTCAGATATACAAATGAGCCGTTAACTGTTGACGGTAAACTGGATGAACCTGCATGGCAGACGGCAGACAAGGGCGATAATTTCTGGCAGTTTTTCCCCAGCGATTCAACAGTGGCAATAAATTACACTGAATTCAGACTGCTTTATGACGACCATCATATTTATATTGGGGTAAGGGCAGATGTAAAGTCAGACAATTATGTCGTGGCCTCATTGAGGCGTGATTTCAGAGGAACAGGCAGTGACAATGTTACAGTGATGTTTGACACCTTTAAGGATGCCACAACAGCCTACCTTTTTGGCATGACTCCTTACGGTGTACAGAGAGAAGCCTTCATCTCAGGCGGAGGTTCCGACAGAAACGGATTCAATACCTCATGGGACCAGAAATGGTATCTTAAAAGCTCAATGTTCAAAGATCACTACATTCTGGAAGCCTCTATTCCTTTTTCATCTTTGAAATTCAATGAAGGAGCCACAAGCTGGAGGATTCAGTGCTACAGGTGGGATATGCAGACAAATGAACAAAGTGCCTGGGCAAAGGTGCCGCAAAACCAACTGCTTTCAAGTCTGGCCTTTATGGGCGAAATGGTATTTGAAAAACCCCTCGGGAAGTCTCATACTCCGCTTGCTTTTATTCCTTATATAAATGCACTTACTTCGAAGGACTATATTTCTGATTCAGATGAGAGCAAATTTACCTTTGGTGGCGATGCCAAAGTGGCCATTGGCAACAGCATGAACCTCGATATAACTGTAAATCCGGATTTTTCAAATGTTGAAGTGGATAACATATTTACCAATCTAACCCGTTTTGAAATGTTCCTGCCTGAGAAACGTCAGTTTTTTATAGACAACAATGACCTGTTTGGAAATTATGGAGACGTATACGGTTCTGCAAATCCTTTCTTTTCGCGACGGATTGGTCTGGCCCGCAACGCTTCAGGAAACCTTATTGAGAATCGGATTATCGGCGGTGTGAGGTTAAGCGGAAAATTAAACGAAAAATGGCGGCTTGGTTTCCTGAACATGCAAACAGCTGCAGACCCTGAAAATGAAATTGCTTCGAACAATAATATGATGTTTTCAATCCAGCGCAGGATGTTTACCCGCTCAAGCCTCGGAATATTTGGTGTAAACCGTCAGACATTCGGCGATTACGAATTTATTAACCCCGACAGAAGATTTAATCGTGTGTTTGGAATTGAGTACAACCTTGCGTCAGCCAACAACAACTGGACAGGCAAATTTTACCTGCATAAATCTTTTCAGCCCAAAGATTCGAAAGGCAATAATTCCTGGCAGACCACTCTGACCTGGCAGCCCCGAAGATTCAGGTATACCATTGATCTTCAGTATGTGGACAAAGATTTCCGTGCAGATCTGGGCTTTATCCAACGAACAGGGGTCTTTAAAAACGGCAACGGCTTCAGTTATAACTTTTATCCGAAAAACGGAAAAGTGAGCCAGCATTCACCAGGCATTATGACGGTTCTTTACTGGCAGCCGGACATGGACTGGAAAAGAGTGGATCATATTCTAAGCATTTATTACAATATTAGTTTTTCAGATCAGTCAACTTTACGGGCTGATTTCAGGAACAATTATACATTCCTGACCTTTGATTTTGACCCGACCAGGACGCCAGGATCAGTTCCGCTTCCGGGAAACAAAGGTTACACTTACAATAATGCAAGCCTTATGTACGCATCAAATCCGGGTAAGGTTTTATCAGTCGATTTAAACCTTGCCGGCGGGGAATTCTATGAGGGACAAAGTTACACTGTTGCCGGAACACTGACAGGCCGCATACAGCCATGGGCATCTCTTAGCCTCGAAACACGCTATGATGCAATCCGCCTGCCGGAACCACACAATTCGGCAAATTTCTGGCTTGTTTCTCCAAGAATTGACATAACATTTACAAGGTCTCTCTTCTGGTCAACCCTGGTTCAGTACAGCAACCAGCGCGATAACCTTGGCATCAATTCCAGACTTCAGTGGCGTTTTGCTCCTTTGTCTGTCCTCTATCTTGTTTACAATGACAATTATTTCACTAAAGACTTCGGCCCGAAATTCCGATCGATAAATCTCAAAATAACTTATTGGCTGAACATATGAATAATTTTAACTTCAGAGTCGTTCGAAAACAAAGTCATCAATGTTTTAATTCGTGTTAAATCCGGAAAATTCCTTTTCAGGAGTTTTTATGCTATTACGTATTTTGTAGGATTTTATCTTTAAAGCACTTTAAAACCTAAAAAAATGAAAAGAATCAATTTGCTCTTCACTTTATTGTTTTCAATTTGTTGTTTATCAGGAAGTTTTGCCCAGGACTGGCCTCAATATCTGGGGCCAAACAGAAACAGTACTTCACCCCAGAAGGGTATTTTAAAAACCTGGCCTGCAAACGGACCAGAAGTGCTCTGGACAGTAAATGTAGGTCCGGGTTATGGAGGGCCTGTCATTAAGGACGGAAAAGTTTATCTTCTTGACAGGGACGACAAGACTGGTGATATAATGAGATGTTTTGACCTTTCAACTGGCAAGGAATTATGGAAGTACAGCTATGAAGCACCAGGATCAGTGATGTTTCCCGGCTCACGGAGCGTGCCTGCCGTTGACGGCAATTATGTATATTCTGTAGGCCATAACGGTGATTTATATTGCATAAACATAAACACACACAAGCCTGTCTGGAATATAAATATCTGGTCCGGTTTCGGGGGCAAACAGTTGCCAATTTGGGCAGTAACCCAATGCCCTCTTGTTTACGGGGATATGGTAATTGTATCACCGCAGGCTCCTGAAGCCGGTGTGATAGCCTTCAATAAACTTACCGGTAAAATAATCTGGAAAACTCCTTACATGGGGAATGAATCTTATGCCAGTCCGGCAGTTGTGAAAATTGACGGTAAAGATCACATCGTGGTTGTTGTTTCTTCAACCAATCCATTTGGACACAAAGAGTTGCCCCAGACTCCCGGCAAAATTGCAGGACTCGACCCTTCTACAGGCAAAGTCCTATGGGAATATAACGACTGGATCTGCCACATTTCAGTACCAAGTGCAGTAGATGCTGGCGAAAACAGAGTTCTGGTTGCCGGAGGCTACGAACACGGTGTGGTAATGCTTAAGATTGAGAAAAAAGCAGATGGAACTTTCAGTGCAAAAGAACTTTTCAAACATAATGAATTTGGTGATCACACGAAACCCCCTATTCTCCACAATGGTTATTTTTATGCTCAGTTCACCACAAACAACCGGCGCGACGGTCTGGTTTGCATGGATATGAACGGCAAAATAATGTGGAAAACAACCCGTAACCCACTGTTCGACAAAGGAAGCATGATACTTGCTGACGGGCTGATAATTGCTACCGACGGTAGAACCAGTCTCTATCTTATCGAGCCGGATCCGTCAGGATTTAAGCCTGTAGCCACAGCGCAGGTTCTAAGCGAGGGAGGTATCAACGAAGGGGACCAGATGGCTTCAAGAGTAGGAGGCTCAACACAAAACTGGGCACCAATTGCACTGGCTGAAGGAAAACTGCTGATTCGTGATCAGAAACGGATGCTCTGCCTCAGAATTGCTAAATAATTCCCTGCAATATTTTGTTTTGTCACCTGCATATTTTTTAGGATATGTTCAGGATTGACTGTCATATTATAGTTTGTTGCGATAGCTGTAAAATTTATTTAGAATAAATGACTTATTATAAACTGACCTATATAATAGAGTCCAATTACAATAAATATCATCGCGACGATCCTGTTAAACCAGGTCTGAAAGATTTTGACCTTATTAAAAAAAGAGCCAATGCCGGCCATGCTGAAAGCTAACAGGTAAGCAACAATTGCAACCGGCAGACCGGTTGTTATGGAATATGCTAAAGGGAGATACAACCCTTTTGCACTGCTTATGGCCATTGGTATCAGCATGCCGAAGAACAGGGCTGCGTTGTACGGGCAGAATGATAATGATAACAGGAATCCAAGCAATGCAGAGTCTGTCTTGTTTCCCCTGAATCTCCTCTCCTGGACCATCTTTGCAAATCTGCCACTCCCTGCAAAATTAATCCTGATTATATCAAGCATCATCAGTCCTCCCAGAAAAAGCACAATTCCGGTTACAACTTTTCCGTATGAAATAAGTGTCTTTGAAACCTGGAATTTGCTTGCTCCGAAGAACAGTAATGTTCCCAGGGTTAAATACCCGACTGCATTGCCAAGGGTGTAAAACAGACCATTGACAAAAACTTTACCC
>JABUEV010000183.1 GCA_013314865.1 Bacteroidales bacterium
CAGGAAATTAAAAATATATAAAGTCGGAAGACTTTAGAACGAAGCTTTTACTGTCCAAAAGCAATTTTTCCATTCTTTTCATGGCTGCCCCTGGCTGAGATGTCAGGGGCTTTTTTATTGGTGAGTTAAATAGTGTTAAAAATGAGACTGTTTCAAAAAACAAATTTCATTTTATCTATCTTGCGGCTGGAAAAAATTCTTGTCATGAAGCAGTTTACAGGCATTCTTCTTTTAATTTTTTTTGTATCCGGCTGTAAAAAAACTGATGAAAGACTTCTGAGAATTGCCGACAGAATACATGAAAAGATAATAACTGTTGACAGCCATTGTGACACACCAATTGAAATGTACCGATCGGGTTTTGACCCGGGTGAACGGCATGATGAAGGATGTGTGGACTTTCCGCGGATGAAGGAGGGAGGTCTTGACGGAGAGTTTTTTGCGGTTTATATCGGACAGGGGCCGAGAGATGATTCCTCAGGGTACAAAGCACATGCCGAAGCCCTTGAAATTTTTAAGGTCATTTCCGACAACATAAATAAAAATTCTGAAATTGCAGGTCTGGCATTATCTTTTTCAGATGCTGTACGTCTGAAGAAAGAAGGTAAGAGAGCGGTCTTTATCGGAATGGAAAACGGCTATCCTGTCGGCAAGGATATCTCGAGAATTAAACAGTATTATGATCTTGGAGCAAGATATATTACCCTATCCCACTCAAAGAACAATGATATCTGTGATTCTTCCACTGATCCTGCAGGTCCTGAGCATAATGGAATTTCCGAATTCGGATCAAAAGTGATAGAAGAAATGAACAGGCTCGGGATAATGATTGATGTATCTCATATTTCTGACAAATCATTTTATGACGTTATCGAAAAAACAAAGGCCCCTGTGATTGCATCGCATTCATCATGCAGGGCTCTTTGCGAAAGCCCCCGTAATCTCACCGACGATATGCTTCTGGCCCTGAAGGAAAATGGAGGTGTTATACAGATATGTATATTAAGCAGTTATCTCAAGACCCCGGAGCCTAATCCGCGACTGGATTCTGAGCTTGGGGAGCTCAAGAGCAGATACGGGGACTACAGCAAACTTAGTGAAGAGCAGAAGAAAGCAATGAGAGCCGAATACAGAGAGATTAAAAAGAAATATGAAAAACTTGCCACCATTAAGGACGTGGTTGACCATATTGACCATGTTGTTCAGGTCATCGGCATCGATCATGTGGGAATCGGGACTGATTTTGACGGAGGTGGTGGAGTGGAAGGCTGTACATCTGTTGCCGGAATGAAAAACATTACTGTTGAACTCCTGAGGCGCGGCTATTCCAGACAGGAAATAGAAAAGATCTGGGGTGGCAATCTTTTCAGGGTAATGAAGAAAGTTGAAGAGGTTGCAGCTTCCGGTGTTTGATTATATTCAGATTTTAACTCTTGAAAATCTGAGGCTTTTTAAAAGCCAGTCGGGAAGCGGTTTCTCCGGATTACGTTTTGTAAGATCAAGATACCATCCTATTTTCTTGAGAATAGGTATTTTGTGTGTCTCAACAAATTCTATCAGAGTTCCGTCAGGATCTTCAATATAAGAAAAATGCCCTGCTGCTTCTCCCATGTCAAATCTGTCACCTTCATGGCTTACCATGCTGTCGACTGTAAATGGAAAACCTTTCTTTTCGCAATATTCTCTCAGGTTATCCATTCCGATTATATCATAACACAAATGGATAAAGCCCGGATCGCCCCAAAACCTGTCTTCATAAATTCTTTTCTGCTTTCCTTCAGAAACATTCAGCAGTTCAATTACGCTGTTGCCGAATAACCTGCTGAAGGGACCGGCAAATGGCTTTGACCGTCCAAGCAGGACTCTCCTGCATTGCTTCTCTCCACCGGGTATTGCAGCCAGGTCAGGAAAAACACCGGTTTTATCATAGATTATTTTGTCGTATCCTAGTATATCGGAGTATAAGGCTGTTGATTTTTCTATATCTGATATGCCAATAATTGCACCGTAAGATCCCCCGGTCAGCTTTTTTTCATTCATAAACCAGTCGGAGGCTTCAACCATCTGGAACAGGTTGCCGTATGGATCTCTGATAAAAAACGTTTCTTTCCCATCAGGACCCCGCAGGATACTTCCGGCAATGCGTACATCTCTCCTGCGAAAGTGTTCATAGGCTTCGTGGACATTTTTAACCTTTATTTTACAGGCAATTATACCAAGATCACCCAGAGTGATATCCTCTTTTTTTTCAACCGGTTTCCTTCCCACATATTGCCATATTTCAAAACCACCGCCGCTTTGAAGGTTAAGAGCAAGAACAGCATGCCTGCTTCTTGGTTTGCCACCGGTATACGGAAGCATTAATTTTGCTTCGGCCTCATCCCTGAATATCGGGCAGTCCATTCCAAAATTGTCAATATACCATTTCCATGCTTCATCGACATTCTTTACCCCTATACCTATTTGTTGTATCCCTGAGATAATATACCTGCTCATTCTTAAAAGTTTATTACATAGGTTCGATTTTGCCTGCTATTCTGAAAAACAGCCATGGAATATACTTTCGGATATAAAGTAAAATCAATTCTTTGCCTCCTACAAGAATTTCCTTTTTATTTTTCATAATTCCCTTTACAATAATTCTTGCCGCTTTGTCAGGCGGGATTCCGTTTTTCTGCCCGCTGTCCATCATGCCGTGCTCCTTACCTTCACTGTTAAGGGCATGAAGGGAGATATTGGTTCTGACTCTTCCCGGAATTATGACTGAGGTCTGTATATTATATTTTTTTGTTTCAAGATAGAGAGTTTCAAAAAAACCATGCAAAGCCTGTTTGGAGGCTGAGTAGGCTGAGCGAAAAGGGAATCCGAACCTGCCTGTTATACTGCTTGTGGCAAGGATATGTCCGCACCTTCTTTTTATCATGTAAGGAAGGACTGCTTTTGTGAAAGCAATGGTTCCGAAGTAGTTTATCTCGAAAATTTTTCTGTCGAGCCACAACGGTGTCTCCTCTATAAGAGATCTTTGGCTCACACCCCCGATATTTATAAGATAATCAACAGGCACGCCGCCTGCAAGCTGTTGTTCAACTATTTTATTGATGCATTCAGTATCTGACAGGTCAAAAGGAACACATGTAACCATTTCAGACAAAGCACCGCATGCTTTGCGTACCCTCTCAAGTCCTTCGGGGTCATTCGACGAAGCTGTCACTCGTGCTCCTCGCCTCACAAATTCATAAACAAGCGCTTCACCAATGCCTGATGAAGCACCGGTTATCCATGCCGTTTTACCTGCCAGGTCACTGTTTCCTTTCATCTTTGAGTCCTGAAACAAGTTCCATAAGCTCCCTGTAGTTTTTCATCAGGGCAACAAAATCCGGATTCTTCCCTGACATATATTTTCTGATCCTGAAACCGCCTGTAATTCTCCTGAAAAGGATCCGGTAATTCCATGCAAATATGCCTGCTAAAGGTATTGCCAAAAAAATTGCCAGAGCCAGCCATACAGGGGTGAAGAAAAGAAAAGCAAGAATCAGGTATAAAGGAAATATTATTAGCGCCAGGAACAGTGAGATAACATATTTAAATGAGCTGTGAAACTGAAGGTCCTTTATTTTTCTGATTTGCAATTCAGGAAGAGAAAGGAATGTAAGCGTAAATATGCTTCCGAAAAGAAAAAGCGGGAAAGTAATGATCAGAACTGCAATGCCTGCCGCAAGCCATACAGCGGAATGCTTCTTTTTCTCGAGAAGCCTGTAATCAAGGTCAAGTTCACCGGTCATTCTTTTTACCTGCAGGCTTAATGAACAAATTTTGTTGTATTTTTCGGGGTCGACGGCTTTTAAGTTGTTGAGGTTTTCGATCAATATCCTGTCCCTGAAGAGTTTGGGAAACCTTATATCATCACTGTACTTCCCGTTGACAATGCTTCTCAGTTCATCAATTGCTTCATAATCATCAACTGAGTCAATATGAACCATTATCCGTTTCATTTCTGAAGAGAGGCGGTTTCTGAGTTCTGTCAGTGCTTTTTCAGGATTCTCCCTGTAAAGCTGGTGGTATTCAGAAACCTCGATAGGTTTTCCATAAACGACAGAGAGAACCTGTCTGACGCGTGTGTAGTTTGAGTATTCTATACCGACCGGAATAATCTTAATCTTCAAAGTGAAATTGGAAGCTTCATCGGCCTGGAATGCCACCCGGCAAATTCCCTTCTTTAACTGCCTGAGTCTTCTGAAACCGGCATGGTCTCCTTCCGGAAGTATTACAAGACCATTTTTGTTTTTTATGACGTCGATGGTTTTATTGAAGATATCCTCATTTTCCTTCAGTGAGCTGTATCCATCCCTTATTCTGTAAACAGGCAGAATTTTTAGAAAGTAAAGCAGGGAAGCGATGAATTTTTTCTTAAAGATATCGGCCCTGGCAAGAAAGACAGGCTGACCTTTAAGTGTAAAAAGCACTGCAAGGGCGTCCATGAGGGCATTCTGGTGGTTCGGGGCAAATATCAGATGATCGTCTGGATTTATATTCTCTCTTCCCAGTACGATAATCTTCCTGTAAAAAATATTATCATGCCATGTGCCGGCCAAATGCTTAAGTATTGCATATCCTGATGAATACTTTTCAATATTTCCCCGTCCCATCTTGAAACCTGAAGTATGTTAAAACACAGTTTAGAAATGAGTTAAGCTGTATACCTACGCAATTTAAGTAAAATGGTTTTTGATGGTGAAAGTCAGATCCGTTAAAATATTATGCGAAGTAATAATTAAGTCTTTATACCACCTTGCTTTTACCGGTAAAGATCACCACGGAAACGGTCGAGAGTTCTTCTTTCCTTTTTTGTAGGCCGGCCTGTTCCTTTTTCCCTTGTACCAAAGCTTACTGCCCGTTTAATATCCAGTTTGACTTTTTCTTCCTCCGGCGTGATATCTTCAAGGTAATTAGGAACCATTTTGGCTGAAACCCTGTTCTCTAAAGGTTCTAATATCCTGTAGGACCATATCACAGGCATTTTTTTAACAGTAACAATATCTCCTTTTGCCACAGGATGAGATGGTTTAACCTCATTATTGTTGATGAGGACTCTTCCCTTCCTGCAGGCGTCGGTTGCCATACTTCTTGTTTTGAATATTCTTAACGCCCAGAGGAATTTGTCAATCCTTGTATTTTTATTATCAGTCATTCTGCCTTTCTTCCCGGAGAGTTTCAGGATTACTGTGCTTGGCTGTTTTCCCGGCTTTGTTGAATTTTGTCATGGTTGCTTCAACGCCTGAAATGCCGAACGATTTTATCATTTCCACCACGATGGCAATTCTGTCTTTGATTAGAATTATTTCATCTGGTGTCCATTTGCCAAGCACGTAATTTACCTGGGAGCCTTTCGGGAATCCGTTTCCGATCCCTACTCTGATTCTTGCATATTGTGTGGTAGCCAGTACCGAGTTTATATGTGCAAGTCCGTTGTGTCCGCCGTCGCTTCCCTTAGGCCTCATCCTGAAACTGCCAAGGGGGAGGGCAATATCGTCTACTATTACAAGAAGATTTTCGACAGGTATTTTTTCCTTTTTAAGCCAGTAGTCTACGGCGTATCCGCTCAGATTCATGTAGGTGGATGGTTTCAGGAGTATGAAGACAGAATTC
>JABUEV010000184.1 GCA_013314865.1 Bacteroidales bacterium
CAGGTACTTTTTTACCCCGTGCCGGGAAATCCCAGCGTATAATGGCCTGATCTGAAACAAAACCTGTATCAGGAACAGGTGTCTTGAACTCACATTCGGCGACAAGAGGCATTCCCAGATCCAATGACCAGTATGGAGCATCGAGGGTATGACAGCACCAGTCTCCCAATTCACCATTGCCAAAATCAAACCATCCACGCCATGTCAGCGGGGCATATACACTGTTATATGGCCTGTATTCTGCCGGTCCCAGCCACAGATCCCAATCGAGATATTCAGGAACGGGCTGTTCGGGTGGGGGAAAACTTGACGGCTTGTCGAAATACTTTCCCTTACCAAAGGCAGGTCCGTCAAACCAGGCTATAACTTCGGTGACATTGCCCAGTATACCGGCGTCATACCATTCTTTCACCTGGCGAATACCGTTTGTAGCATGCCCCTGGTTGGCCAGCTGTGTAACCACTTTGTAGTACTTGGCTGCCTTCTTCAGAGTCCTTAACTGCCAAACATTGTGTGCAAGGGGTTTCTCAACAATGACATGCTTCCCAAGTTCCATAGCCGCCATTGCTGCCGGGAAATGGGTATGATCAGGAGTGCAGACCATCACTGCATCTATTTCCTTGTGCATTTTATCAAGCATAACCCTGAAGTCTTTAAATCGCCTGGCATCCGGCATTGCTTTGAAACCGGCAGCAGCCCTGTTGACATCTACATCGCACAAGGCAACAATATTTTCGTTCCAGTTTGGATCTTTCTGATTAATCAGTCTGCTGTAGTTGGCTCTGCCCTGCCCTCCAACTCCAATAACCGCAACATTTAACTTGTTTGCCGGCGGAGAACTTATCATTTTTGGGATAAAAAATGCACCTGCTGTCAATGCACCTGCTGATTTGAGAAAATCTCTCCTAGTTTTTTTCATGATTGTTTGGGGTCTTAGTAATCTGACAATAAAATAGTTGATACACGGATCCGGCTCTGTTTGCTTAACCGAAATAATTCCTGCTTTTAAATATATACAATTATTGGTAAAAAAACGATGCTTAACATTTAAACCTGTAATTAAATTACAGGAAATTGTAAAGCAGGAAGTTGCATGTGCTGGCTGTCCGGACTAATTTCTCCAGGTAAAATTCTGACTTTTAATTCAATTCTGGATCATAGAAACAACTTAGGTTCAGGTCATTTAAAATGTTATAGCAATAAATGATCAGTATCACTGGCATTTGCAACCTGACGAGTATAACATATAATAAAGTAGTTTTAAGAATAGACCAGGCAGATCTAGTTGGTCACTCTTAATCTTGTTCCCTGAACAGAAGCTATTCCTCCCATTATATCGCCCGTCAGATTGTCTTCGTCCTTTTTTGTGAGTATCATATCTACAACCCCTTGGCTTCCTATAAATGTAATTGTCGCCTGTTTTTCCTGAACGCTGGTTTTTTCAACTTTATACAAATCCTTCCCCTCAGAATCCTTTATTGAAGAAGAAATCTTATCATTGTTCTTTTCAAAACAAATAACCATTTTAACATCCCCGTATGGACTGGAAACAACAGTATTCCACTTGCCCTCAAAGTACTGAATTCCAGTTTTCGTCTGTGCATTCGCTATTGTTGCTAAAAGCAAAAGAAGTCCCGTAATAATTAAACTTTGTTTTTTCATGATGATTCTATTTAATGTTTTTGTGAAAGCAAAGTTAAGAGGTCAATTAAAGTCAATCAAGGTCAAAAAGATGACAAAGTTGGACATATAGTCGCTTTTTACATTTATTTTTGCATTTTCACTAATTTATTTTGGATAATTTGAACTCAATGTCAAATTTAAATGATAAGGATTTTGCCTGGAATTTTACAAAGTCTGATTCCATTGAAGGCATTATTATGTTTCTTGAGATGAATGGATCAGGGTTGACCACCGGTTACCCGATCAAATTAGATGCAGTTATCGCCATTATCTGTACCAGAGGAACTATATATGGATCTTTGAATTTAAGGCCATTTGAAGCTAATGCTCCCGGGCTTTTAATAATCCTTTCCGATCAGGTACTCCAAATCGATCGTTATAGTGAAGAATTTCATGGTAAGGCTTTAGTTTTGTCCAATGAGTTTTGGAAAGATTTTTCTTTCAGTAAAAATCTCAGCATACCTATATTTAGCTCGATCAGTGAGAACCCTTTCATTAAACTTGAAATGGAGGAGCTTTATTCAATAATGGATTATTTTAAACTGCTTCAGACAACAATAAGAAAAAAAGAAAATCAGAACAGGTCGGAGGCCGTAAAGTATCTTACTATGGCATTTTTCTACGGCATCGGATACCAGTTTCATAAAATACCTGATGATATAAGTAAAACAAAACATGATATAATAACTGAGAAATTTCTTACAATGGTCAGGGATAATTTCAGGTATCATCGCGATATTAGGTTTTATGCAGAAAAACTATCTCTCACTCCAAAATACCTTTCCAAAGTACTCAGACAAAAAAGCGGTAAGACAGCAGCTGAATGGATAGATGATCACATCATTCTTGAGGCAAAGGCATTGATGATGTCAACAAACAAGAACATAAAACAGATAAGCGACGAATTGAATTTTCCTTCGCAGTCATTCTTCGGTAAGTATTTTAAAAGACGAGTTGGAATCTCCCCAAAAGAGTACAGGAAAAACCGATAGCGTGTAGACTTTAACCATAACAATGCTTTTGATGCTGATTTCTTTTAGCATGAGAAAATCTTTGATATTCATTTTCAGTAATCCGGATACAAAAAACCGTAATCTGTATAAATTAACAGCTGAAAATAGTTACAACTTTGCATCATTGTTACAGCTAACAACAGAATTGTCAATGTGAATATAATATACAGGCGGGTGGAGAATTTAAAAAATGCAGGGGTGGATTTTGAATATTACAGGCATCAAAGCGCAGGTCATGGACCCGGACTTGGGTACAGGAATTAATCCAGAGGGCTGGATGGCCGTTGCTGTCCGGTTCCGACAAAAACAAATAAGTGTACAATAATGTATATTTTCAGAAAAAACAGCACCAGGCTTAGAGTGATTATAATTATGGTTGTGACAGGTTTTTCTTATGTCACGCAGGCTCAAACGTCCGACAGTACACGAGCCATAATAAATAATTTTGCAGGAGCTGTTACAATTCAAAGTAAAGGCATTTCCACGATTCCAAACCTGACACTGGGAAGACCTGCCGCTGTTTTTGACATGAAACTTGGAAGAAAACTGACTTTTGAACCGCAATTCCGTTTTGCCCTTGACGGAAAACCCTGGGCTATGGTTTTCTGGTGGCGATATTACGGATCCTTCAGTGATAAGTTGAAGGTAACTTTGCATGCAAATCACTCATTATCTTATAAATCCATAACTTCTTATACATCTACCGGCACTTCTCAGGAGTTAATCAGAGCAACAAGATATCTGGTAGTTGCAGTAGCGCCTAATTATCAAATAAATAAATATATAAATGCCGGATTATATCTTCATTATGCACATGGTATTGAAAAATTCATTACCAGAAACACCTGGATGACTTCTTTCAGACCTGTCATTTCAAACATACCTGTTGCAAAGAATATCTCTGCAAGAATTAGCCCGGAAATATATTATCTGAAATTGGATACCAAAGACGGAGTCTATTTAAATGCATCATTTTCAATTAGTAAAACCAATTTCCCCCTTTCAGTCTCGGGATTGATAAATAAACCTCTGAAATCAAACATACCATCAGAATTTGATTTACTTTGGAATGTCGGACTTAGTTATACTTTTAATAAAAAATACATTGAAGCCCAATCTCAATAATAAAGAGTGATATGAATAAGACAATTGCTGAAAAAATCAGCAACGGATTTGCCATTGCAGTTAATGATTACCGGTTTAGTACCCATGCTTTTTTTACCAGACAGATCGAGGACTGCAACAGCGTTATTTAATTCATGGTGAAAAAGATGAACTGGTTCCCCTTGATCATTCACGTTTATTGAGTGCCTGACTGAGTATATTCAAAATTCAGAATGAACTTCTAATTGTAAAAGATACACCTGGATCAGAATCTTATACGGGATCAAAGCAGGTAATTGTACGTCAAAGTAGAAAATGACAGGTTTTAATCCGGGGAACTATATTTATATTTGTTGACTGGAGATATATGCAATTTACCAAATTCAAATCTTAATCCGATGGAATTCTCCGATCTTATCCGAACACGTGAAAGTGTGCGTAGCTACGACCCGGACAGATCTGTCCCCGAAGAGATACTAAGAAAAATTCTGGATGCCGGAAGACTTGCTCCTTCAGCCTGCAATTACCAGCCATGGAAGTTTTTACTGATATCCTCTCCGGCTATGCTTGAAAAAGTAAGAGCATCCTATCACCGCGAGTGGTTTAAGGAAGCCCCGCATGTACTGGTTGTTACAGGATTGAAGGATCAGGCATGGAACCGGACTTATGACGGGTACAATTCAGTTGAAACCGATGCAGCCGTTGCACTTACACACATGATCCTGGCTGCCGAAAACGAGGGTGTTGCAACTTGCTGGATAGCTGCCTACGATCCCGAAATGCTAAGGAAAGCTCTTAAACTGGGTAGAAACCAGATTGTTTTTGGCATAACACCATTAGGATATCCAAAACCAGGATACCAGAAAAGTCATACAAAAAAACGTAAACCACTTGAGGATATAGTTGAATATCTTTAATAAATGATCCGGTATATCTGGCGGCAACAGGCAGTTCCTTCCCAAAACTGTACTGATTGCTGAATTATTTATAGGTGCCTGTGAAAAAACACTGATGCTGTGGACATAAGGGAGAAAAAATCAAAAACAATCCTTTCGACATCTAAAATCTATGACTATGTCATAAATCCTTATGTGGGCTGTCAGCATGGATGCTCCTATTGCTATGCACGATTCATTAAGAAGTTTACAGGTCACACAGAGCCATGGGGAAAATTTGTCGATGTCAGGATAAACGCAGCGGATCTTTTAATAAAAGAAATCAGAAAGAAGAAGCGTGGGAGTGTCTGGGTGAGCGGTCTCTGTGATCCATACCAGCCTCTTGAGAAAAAATATGAAATCACCAGAAAATGCCTTAAAATTCTTACTGACAATCAGTGGCCTGTGACCATACAGACACGTTCACCTCTTGTTCTGAGAGATATTGACATTATAAAGTCATCACCAAATATTGAGGCCGGACTTTCAATAACAACTGCGGATGATGCCATCAGGAAGTTATTTGAGCCAAATGCTCCTTCTGTCGGGGAACGGATTAATACCCTTGAGACTTTACACTGTGAGGGGATAAGAACATATGCTATGATAGCTCCTTTGCTTTCCGGGGCTGAATCACTGCCCGGTCTTCTGCATGGTAAGGTTGACTATATTATTGTTGACAGGATGAATTACCACTATGCAGACTGGATATACAGGCATTATGGGTTGGAGGACAAATTATCCGACTCATTTTTCAGGGAAGCTGGATCGGTTATTGAATCTAAATGCAAACAACTTAACATTCCGTGCGAGAAAGTATACTGAACCCGCAGGATAACCTGTGACTACATAAAAACGAAGTGGTGACAGAAGGTTTTTCTTTTTGAAGCATCAAATGGGACTA
>JABUEV010000185.1 GCA_013314865.1 Bacteroidales bacterium
ATTCTGTTCAAAGCCCCCATGTTTACTTCTGTACGGAGTTTTTCATAAAGCTCGCTCCTGTCATCAACCCATGTAAGCCCCGTATTGTAACCTTCAGCGGCACATACCGATTCGAAAAGATCTGCCAGCAAGGATTCCTTCCCTTTTTTGCAATATACAGCATTAAAAATGAGATAATTAAATTCACCGGGCTGGAAAAGCCGTTTGTAATAAGGTGCTTTCGGCAGAATTTTCATGATAACCCATCCCCATACCCCGGGCATATCATATATCTTATATTTGGATGGTATTGCGCTGACCCCGGCCACAATTTCACCGTTCTCCTTCAGAACATAATACCTGTCGCCATAAAAAATATGATCTGTCGTGAAAAAAGAATAATCCCTGTAATATTCATTCAAGAGAGATAATACCTTTTCCTTTTCTTCGGGAGAAGCCACTTTCGATACACGTTTATCGGGTTTTGGAGAAAACCGGCTGAATGCCATTGTCAGAAACGACCTTATATATTCATACCCTGCCTGGTGAACCAGGTTCTTCGATCTTTCATTCATGCTTTCAACAAAGGCATACATAACATGCTTGTCGCCTTCAAAAACATCTTTCAGACCGAGCAGGTGGGGCTTGCTGAAAATCTCAAGCGTTTCTCTCTTAAAACCGAAATCTTTTTCGGTCCGGATTACTTCTTTCCTGCGTTTCCTCCAGTCGGCGTCAGTCTGATATACTGTCATGAAAGCCAGATATCTTATATAGGAAGTAGGATATCGGAGATTGCCCTGACCTGTTACCCTGTAGCACGATCCGACAGTTCCGAGAACCTGATTCTTTTTATAGAGCGAAACAAACCTTATGTTATCACCATATACTGCAATTTTTTCAGGTATATTCTGAAGTCTGAATCTTAGCCCTCCTTCAGCGCCCTGCACGGCATGATTCAGAATATCAAGTATCCCTTCATCTGCATGATCTGAGACCTTGATCTCAAGTCCCTGGTATGTAAACAGACTGCGTTCGAACATTATAATCTATCTGTCAGGTTTTATTATCAAGACTGCCAAAAACTTTCCTTAGAAGCGGAGTGACTCTGGCAGATACTTCTTTTCTTATTTTCAGTTCTTCTGCTTCTACTTTGAGGAAAACTCCGTCAAGAGCTTTCCTGGTAAGATAATCATCCAGATCTGTGTTTACCGGTTTTAATCCTGCCAGGCGGCCGGCAACAGAATTTGCCAGGAGATTCCATTTGTCGGTTAAGGTTATCCAGGCAGTTTTAGCAGATACATTACCTGCTATTTCCTTTTCAGTGGATGACTGAATTTTGGGTTTATAGAGGTTGTACAGTTCATTCCATGTTGTGTTTTTCAGATAAGTCGTAGCCGCATTGTCGGTGCCGTTAAGAATGTTGAAAGCGTCTTTAATTGTCATCCGGGTAATACTGTTCACAAAGATCGGAGCGACCTCCTTTGCGGCATCCTCAGCAGCCCTGTTGATCCTAAGTATGACATCCTCAACCAGCTGTTCCCCTCCGGGGAGCCTTGAAATGTTGCTGACAATTACTTCTGCCTCTTCAGGAAGTAAAATCTTTACCAGTTCATCTCCATAATACCCGTTCTCTGCCGATAATATCGCTGAAGCATTCCGGGAACCGGTGACAAGTGCCTCTTTCAGTCCGGCTGTAACCTCTTCTTCGGTGAGAGGGAGATTTCCGGGCGACTGTAATACATTCAAAAGCTCAGCGCAACCGGCCAGAATTGTAACAGACAAAACAATAAAAAGACCTTTTATTTTCATCAGCGATCACTTAAATCTTCCGCAAGATACAAAACAGAAATGAAGTCAGAAAATGTAATGAAGCAGAGCTCCGGCAACTGCAAGATCCTCCGGATTGGTTATCTTTATGTTTTCGCGGTTGCCTTCAACCAGATGTATTGCAATACCTGATTTTTCCACTACAGTTGCATCATCTGTAAAACCGGGGTTATAATCCTGCATATAAGCTTTCCTGATTATATCTGCTCTGAAAACCTGGGGAGTCTGCACTAGTTTAACCCGGTTTCTGTCAAATGTTGTTGAACTCTGTTCGGTTTCCAGCCTGACAGTGTCGGCCGGATTAATTACAGGCACGGCACTGCCGTACTTTTCTGCTGTTTCAAAGCATCTTGTAATGGTATCTGTACTGACAAGCGGCCTTACTCCGTCATGAACAGCCACGAGCCCGTCATCACCTGTTAAGGCAAGCCCGTTCCTGACAGATAAAAACCTGGTTGCCCCGCCTTCGGTAACAGAATGAGGCACGTTAAAAGAATATTTTGCTGTCAGATTTTTCCAGTATGTTAAATACCCTGCCGGAAGAACAATAATGATTTCAATGTCATTCCTCCAGTTCAGAAACTGCTGAATGGCATGCATGACAACCGGTTTGCCTGCAAGTTCATGAAATTGCTTGGGAATTTCAGCCCCAAACCTACTGCCGCTGCCAGCGGCCATGATCAGTACATAACATTTCATTGCTCGATGCCGGGCAGGTTGATTTTGAATCTGTCGTAAGGCCAATTTATTATCAGCCTTCAAAAGTAATTTTTCCTGTTTATTTAGTGTACAAAAATCTCCTGATGCTTCTTTTGGGTGTCTTTGCAAATTCTTCAGGGTGGAGTCTGAACTTGTGTACTGCCATGAATTCCGGCAGACGCTCATTTACAACTTTCCTGGTCTGTTCAAATATTCCAGGCAGTTGGTCCTCCGTAATATTATCTCTCTTCATCATTTCATAATCGGGATAAACAAGTGCAATCAGTTTATTGTCCTCCGATATTACCAGTGATTCAGAGATATAATCCATATTGTTTATGACCGATTCGATCTCTTCCGGAAAGATGTTTTTGCCGGAAGGTCCGAGAAGCATGCTTTTGCTTCTTCCCTTTATAAAGATATTACCTTCTTTATCCATCACTCCAAGATCACCTGTATGCATCCAGCCCTCCTCATCAATTATCTCCCTTGTGGCTTTTTCATTTTTATAATATCCGGCCATCACATTTTCACCTCTGAGAATAATTTCGCCCACTTCATGTTCAGGATCCGGAGAGTCGATCTTGACCTCGAGCGTATCAACCGGCCTGCCTGACGCTCCGAGCTTGGTTGTATCCCATGAGGCATAACTAATCAGAGGGCCGCACTCTGTCATTCCATATCCGACAGTGTATCTGAACCCGATCTTCCGGAAGAATCTTTCCGCTTCAGGATTAAATGCAGCGCCTCCGATAACTATTTCATGGAATCTCCCTCCAAACGTCTCAGTAAGTTTTTCCCTTATCTTTTTGTGCAATATCTTATTTATACCCGGAATCGCAAGCAGAACCTTCATGTGAGGTTTGCTTATAACAGGAAGAAGCTGTTTTTTAAAGATTTTTTCAATCACCAGGGGAACAGAAAGAATGAGCCGCGGCTTTATCTCCTTGAATGCCTGAATGATGACTTGCGGTGACGGAGTCTTTGACAATATGGTGATATGGCATCCATAGGTAAAGGGGAACAGAAATTCAAAAGCACATCCATAAGTATGTGCAAGAGGAAGAAATGAAACCAACGGGTCGCCGGGTTTGAGAGGCATGTTATTCTGAGCAAACCTTACGTTGGCCGCCAGACTGTTATGCGTGATCATCACGCCCTTTGAAAAACCTGTTGTCCCTCCGGTGTAACTGATAACTGCCACTTTATCGTTGGTAATATCAGAAAATTTAATGTCTTCCCGTGTAAGGACAGGATATTTCCTGTAAAACATAGTATCCAGTTCCGGATAGATCTTCTCCAGATTCTTGCTGTCAGATGTAATAAGATGAAATGTGTCGACCGAAATTACACCTCTGACAGCAGGCAATTTCTGACCTGAAATGGGCTCAAAAAGTCTGTCGTCGACAAAAAGCAGAACCGAATCGGAATGGTTTATCAGATTTACCATATCTTCCGGTTTAAAATCAGGAAGCAGAGGCACAATGACAGCACCGTAAGTCACTACTGCAAGATATACAACGCACCAATTTGCTGAATTCCTGCCGACCAGGGCAATTTTATCACCCTCTTTAATGCCGGTTTCACTGAAAAGAATATGAAACTTCAGGATTTTCTCAGCGATCTCCTTGTAAGTATATCCTTTTTCAGTATAGTTTGACAAAGCCTCAATATCCCAGTTCTGCCTGATGCTCTGTTCTATATAACTGATAAGTCGCTCCTTGATCATAGGTTCAGGTTTTAATTGGTTATACCAAAGTTAATATTAATAAAAGAACTAAAGACAGCTGACGCAGGTTTCACTCGTATTCATGGTATGTTAAAGGAAATACATAAGCAGAACAGCTGCAACTGATACAAGATTTACGGTTGTAAAGAAATAATTATATTCCTCCCTCTTTTTACTGAATTGTGCAAGTTTTCTTGCGAATATCCCCACAGACGGGGCAAACAACACTATCAGAAATGCAAAAAACTCGATACCGGAGAACACCACTTCGAGTCCTCCCTTTACAAGAGCGGAAAAATAGACCACAATAAGAAGCACCATCAGATAAAGAAGATAGCTCCCTTTAAGAAGAAGAGTTGACCAGGGTCTTCTCTTATGAAGCCGGTGAGGCTTCAGGTATGCATATGCAATTGAAAAGATCAGAATAATAAATACAACCCCAAGGATATGATTAAGTATCTCATTGAAGTTAGCCAGTTCTTCATTAAACAATATGCGCATCATGATTCTTTGAGCGACCAGATTAATGAGCTTGCACCCAGCACTGCTGCGTTTTGGGTACTCAGTTCCGACGGAAGCAGTTTTACTTTCCCTTTGTAAATATGGAGAAGGTTTTCCTCCATATATTCTTTGGCAGGTTCAAAGATCAGATCCTTTGCCAGTGCAAGCCCGCCAAAAAGGAAAATAGCCTCCGGGTTAGTATGAGCCACCACATCGGCCAGCTTAAACCCCAGCATTCTACCTGTGTGTTCGAAAGCTCTTTTTGCAAGAAAATCACCTCTTTTGGCTGCATCATGAATTATTTCCGCATCCAGTTCCTCAAAGCTGTACTTTCGAAGTTCGCTGGGCTGTGTGCTGTCTGCCATTATTTTCAGCAGTGATCGTTTAAGTCCGGTAGCCGAGACATAAGTTTCAAGACAGCCTTTTCTTCCACATCCGCATTCCCGGTTCGAAGGCCCCGGTCTGATAGCTGTATGCCCCAGCTCGCCTGCAAAACCGTCATGTCCGTACACAAGTTTCCCGTCAATGACAAATCCGCTCCCAAGGCCAGTCCCTAAAGTGATCACCACAAAATTTTTCATCCCCTTTGCACCTCCGTATATCATCTCACCTACCGCAGCGGCATTGGCATCATTTGTCACAACAACCGGCAGATCTGTATGACGCTTAAACAGATCCGCAAGTGGTATGATGCCCTTCCAGGGGAGACCGGCCGCATATTCAATTGTCCCTTTATTAGTATTTCCAATCGGAGCTCCTATCCCGAATCCGAGAATCTCTATTTCTTCCGCAATTTTCTGACGGGTAACCATTATTTTTTCATAGAGTGCCGCTACATAAACCTCAGCTTCATCATAATGAGTGGTTTTCAGC
>JABUEV010000186.1 GCA_013314865.1 Bacteroidales bacterium
ATAATTATTTTTCCTCCATCTATCCGCACCCCTGAGCATTCCCTCTGAATCATTTCATAAATTGATGAATAAGAAGCATATTTGCGGTTCTTACCGTTAATGACATCCATTTGTGTTGTCAGATCCTTTTTCCTGGTGTACCCGTAACCGGTATTCACAGACTTATCTCCTTCGGGAATCTCACCGGTCGCAGGCTGTTGGAACGACATTGAACTGAAATTGAAATCAATCAGAACCCTTCCGGCTATATCCTCCTCTTTTATTCCGTCGCCGAATGTGAATATTCCGATTTTTGACGCGTCTGGCTTTACCCTGACAGAATACTTTCCCTCTGCGTCAGTCATGGAGTTTGTTTTTACACCGTCAATCATTACGATAGCATTGGGAATCGGCTTTCCCGCAGCGTTAAGAACAGTTCCTGTTATTATTATTTTCTTATTGCTTTTTTGTGCAGGAAGCTGACCTGCTGTCAAAAACAATATAAGAATGAATAAAACACTCTTTGAAATATTTAAGCCGGTAAGTACCATGATATAAAATATTAAACTATATCAAAGGTACTGCTTTTTATGGCTTATGTCAAATGATTGAAGTTTGTTGGTTCTGCCTCAGGGGAAAAAAAGAAAATTTCCAGTCGTGGTTAAAGTCTCGCCTGGTTTAACTGTATTCGCGACTTAAGACAGATTCTGATCGGGATGATTTCTTCACCGAGCAGAAAAAGGTAAGGCCGTTTATTTCTGAGATATCTTTCAGATAAAATCCATTTGACTCCATAAGTTTAATAAACCGGTTCTTATCCAGTCCTTTTCTGCCTGACTTTAAGGGATTGAGGACTCGTGAAAAGATATCCGTTACGATCGAAAAAAGATTTTTCCCGTTTCTCCCGTTATTGTCCAAAGCTTTGAAATAGCCTGAAAAGCAGGAACCTTCAGTCATCAATCCTGCGAGCTGGGCAATAAACCTTGCCGGATGTGAAAAATGATTCAGTTGTCTCAGGTTGAGAAGCGCACTGACCCGTGCAATTTCTGTTTTGTCGTAGAAGAAATGATTATTGGAATACAGCATAAGGGTATCAGAATCCTTTATCATGCCAAGGCTTCTGAAATAGCACAGAAGTGTTCCTCCTTCACCCCGTGCGTTCGCTTTATTTAACTGGCTTCCCTTAATTTCACGGTTAGGGGGAGTTTCCTTCTTCATATTGCTCAAGCAGTGGTTTACATTAATATATTTAACAAATCATCGAACTGTATTGTTTTGCTGACTGATTCAATCTTATTCTTTATTTGTATGCATTTTCCCTGTTAAGATGGAGGCGAATCCCAGCCAACTGGATAGTGTTCAGTAAATAACAAGATAGTAATAATCTCCTTAAATTCAGGGGACGCAACATTTTTCAGAAACAGAAATAATCAAAGATTATTCCACCTGATAAAGTATCTCTTTTATTTCTTGACTATTTGTGAGATGACACCTGTTTTCTTATCTTTCAGAATCAGTTTGACTGATCCGTCCGGCATTCTTTCTTCCTTTACCAGGAAATGGTTTTCATCGTAACTAATCAGTTCTGATATTTTTGAAGCTTTTGCCTGGCCTCGCCAGATATCAAGTCTGACCGGTTCCCATTTTTTGGATTTTGCACTCCGGTAGCAGGCATCCATTATTTCATTTACGATATAACCATCATAAAATGTCTCAGATGGTTCTCTTTTATTATCGAGTGAATCGAACATATCTGTAAACATATCGGTATATCCCAGTTCCACCACTTCATCGCCCACCGGAAAGACCCAACCTTTTTCCGTTTCCGATTTTTCAGCGACATAGCCCTTTTTACCTCCGGCAGTAAATATTTCAAAGCCTGTGCGCAGGAAGTTATTGACCCAGATAGTCCCTTCAGTTCCCATTACTTCATCGCGCAGGTCCATTCCGCCGCGGAATGACCAGCTCACCTCGAACTGTCCTATTGCGCCGTTGTCATACTTAACCCATCCAAGGGCATTGTCCTCGGCTTCAATAGGTTTCACAAGTGTATCGGCCCAGCACATCACTTCAACAGGTTTAATATCCTTGCCTATGTAGTTTCTGCCGATTTCTATGCAGTGGCAGCCCATATCGAGAAGGACTCCTCCTCCCGAGACACTTTTTGTCCAGAACCAGTCGCTGTGAGGGCCAGGGTGTGTTTCCCGTGATCGTGTCCATATCACTTTGCCAATAGCGCCGGTTCTTACCGACTGAAGCGCTTTAAGTGTTTTCGGAGTATAGACAAGGTCTTCAAGATAACCATGCGGCACTCCTGCCTTCTCCACCAGTTCCAGCATCTTTTTTGCCTCATCAGCATTGCATCCGAGAGGTTTTGTGCAAAGGACCGGCTTTTTGGCAGAAGCTGCGAGTTCCACGGCCTTAAGATGAAGACTGTTAGGCAAACCGATAATGACCACATCAGCCTCAGGATCATTGACCGCCTCTTCCATTGAGGTTGTCCATCGTGCTATCCCGTGTTTTTCAGCAAAGGCTCTGCCTCTTGCCTCATCACGCGAATAAATTACGCAAACCTTGTCGCGGCTTCTTTGTCCGTTAATAGAAAACGTGTAGAAGTCACCTATAAATCCTGCTCCAAGCATCGCTATTTTTGCCATGTCTGATAAAGTTTAATTATGCTATAATTTCAATTCTGTTATTTTCAGGATCAAGTACCGAACTCTCATAATATCCATCACCTGTGAGGCGGGGTTTGCTTTCAACAATAACTCCTTCCTTTTCCATTCTTGCAGTCAGATTGTCAACTTCCTCCCTTGATCCGACAGCAATTGATATATGCGCTAAACCCGCAGAGTGGTCAGAGCGTGATTCCATCTTTCCTGACCGCTTCATAATTTCAATTCTGACCCCGTTCTCAAAAGACAGAAAGTATGATTCAAACTGCTTTGTCGGATTGATATATTTTTCATTAACACTGCACCCGAAATATCTTACATAAAATTCCTTAACCTTTTCAATATCAATTGTCCAGATTCCGATGTGATTAAATCTTATCATGTAAAATATTCATTTAATTTTGACCAAAATCATTTTTTAATCTTCTCCCTTTTTCTTACTGAATGAAGAAGCGTGATAAGTATTGTAAGAACTGTAAGCGGCACTATAAACGAAAGCATTATTTCATTTAATAAAGGCACGGCGTAGTGTTCACGCGCTGTTAGTACAAGGTAAACCGTATAGAAGACATAATACCCGATAAAAACAAATCCTTCCCATCGGGCGATTCTTTCTCCGCTAAAGAACACCGGAATGCATGCTATAGAGACTGCAAGCATTACCGGAATGTCAAATTTCAAAGCTGCCGGGCTTACCTTTATTGGTTCAGATGCTATTATACCTGATGCTCCTAGCACAAAGATTATATTAAAGATATTGCTTCCAACTATGTTCCCCACTGCAATATCCCTTTCCTGTCTTAGTGCGGCGACGACTGATGTTGCAAGTTCAGGCAGTGAGGTTCCGGCAGCAACTATTACGAGGGCAATGACCAGTTCGCTTACCTGCAGAGCCCGTGCAATATATACTGCACCGTCTACCAGCCAACGGGATCCGAATGCAAGCAGAACCAGACCTGCTATGACTAAAAAAATATTAAATACAAGCCTCTTCCATTTTTTATCATGCTGCACCTCAACATGATTTTCTTCCGAATTCTGCGCAGCAGACTCTTTTTTGCCTGAAGAAACCAGCCACCAGGTATAAATAAAACCCAGGACTGTAAGAAAAACACCTTCAAGACGGGAGATCACTCCATCAAGTGAAAACAGAAACATAATAACTGAAACAGCTACCATTACCGGAACATCCAGACGTATTATCTGTCTTGAAACATAGAGGGGAAGAATTGCTGCGGAAATTCCAATTACACAAAGAATATTGAAAATATTGCTCCCGACAACATTGCCGACAGCAATATCGGGTTCTCCGGCATAACTTGCTACTGAGCACACAACCAGTTCCGGAAAACTTGTACCGTAAGCAACTACCGTCAATCCTATTACCAGCTTTGACAGACCGGCAAATAAAGCAATTTCAGAAGCACCTCTGACCAGCAGTTCCGCACCCGCTATCAATAATATCAATCCTGCAAAAAACAAGAAAATTGTCATGAATAATAAATAGCTTTTTTCGGCAAATGAAGATATTTATTTTAACTAAAATTAAAAATAACTTTTATAAATATACCCGATGCATATCTGTTTCTGACAAAAAAACTGACAGTTAATATTAAAATTGAGTATCTTGTATAATTATAGCAGGTTGTCATGAAATGGTATGTTTTTCTATTATTGTTTTTACCTTCTGCTGCACTATCCCAGCCTCTTGTAAACTATGTCGATCCTCTGATTGGAACGGGGCCTGCTACAACACCTGGAGCACTTAAGCACAGTGAATCGGCATCAGAAAACAAAGGACAGACCATCCCTTCAGTCGGAAGGCCATTTGCCATGACACAATGGACACCGGAAACAAGAACCACTGAACTTAAATGCATCGCTCCATATTATTATACGGATACTTTAATAACCGGGTTCAGAGGCACTCACTGGCTTAATGGAAGTTGCACACAGGATTATGGTTCTGTAACCCTTATGCCGTTTACTTCTGCATTGCCAGATTCTGTCAGATCGGCTCCTGTATCCGGCTTCAGACATTCCGATGAAGTCGCCACTCCTTACAAGTATACTGTCATCCTTGAGGATTACAGCATAAAAGCCGAAATATCGGGTTCGACTCGATGTGGCATAATGCGCTTCATTTACCCGGGAAATAACGTCAGCTGTCTTCAAATACGTGTTAACAGTGATGAAAAAGAAGGAAGAATATGGTATGATGAAAGAAAAAACAAGATTTTCTGCTATAATCCGGTGCACAGAATTTACCAGGGACATGGAAAAACTGCCGGATTCAGCGGATATTTTGTCATTGAATTCAGTCATCCTTTCAGACTGATTTCAGCAGGAAAAGATAAGCAGTCGTTGGTTATCAGTTTCGGTGGCAGAAAAGAAATTGTTACCCGTATCGGCAGTTCATTTACAGATCTTGTTGCTGCTGCAGCAAATCTTGAAGCCGAAATAAACGGATGGGATCCGGACCTGGTTGCCGAAGAGACAAAAAATGAATGGGAAAAGACTCTGTCAAAAATAATGGTATCAGGAGGGTCAAAAGATGACATGGTCAAATTTTACACAGCCTTATATCATTGCTACCAGGCACCCCGCATCGCAAGTGACTTTAAAGGCACATACCAGGGATTTGCAGATGACACTCTGATACATATTGCAGAAGGATTTGTCTATTATGATGATTTCACGATGTGGGATACTTTCAGAGCTTTGCACCCGCTTCTAAATATTCTTGAGCCATCCGCCACAACAGACATGGTAAAATCACTCATTGCCAAGGCACAGCAGGGTGGATGGATGCCTGTTTTTCCGTTATGGGGAAGTTATACGTCGGCAATGATCGGTGATCATGCAGGTGCTATGATAGCTGAGACATTCCTTAAAGGCAATGAAGATTTTGATATCGAGACAGCTTAC
>JABUEV010000187.1 GCA_013314865.1 Bacteroidales bacterium
TCACCGAGCCGATTGCAGAAACCAGGCAGGTACTCGTTCAGAAGAAGCCGGACAACTGGAGGGATTTGACAATTTCTGAATTGGACAGTCAGCTTATCAGAAAGCCTGAAGAACTTGCCCGTAAAATGGTATATGTTCAGGAAGGCTCGGCTCATACTGAACTTCTGAGAGAAATTTCCAAAGAGACAGGAATTAGAATTCATATGGCTGAGGTTCCCTTTGAGGCAGAAAGACTGATACGGATGGTAGCTACAGGGGATATTGATTACGCGGTCTGTGATGAGAATATCGCAATGGTTAATTCAACATATTATCCCGACATAGATGTCTCCACTTCCCTGAGTCAGCATGTTAATCTTGCATGGGGAATAAGGAAAAATAACTCGAGCCAGCTTCTTGAGGCCCTCAACAGCTGGATCGGATCATTCAGGAAAACTTCGGCGTATGCATTGATATATGCAAAATACTTCAATAATTCCCGCATGGGAGTCATGTTCACAAGTGATTATTTTGCACTTAACACCGGCAGAATTTCCCAGTGGGACGATCTTATCAAGATGTACAGTGACAGCATCAGGTGGGACTGGAGACTGCTTGCCTCGCTTATATATCAGGAGTCGCGTTTCATACCTGACGTGGTTTCAGCTGCAGGAGCTTATGGTCTGATGCAGATAATGCCTGAAACAGCAAGGCATTTTGGTATTGACATTACTTCTTCCCCGAAAAACAACATTAAAGCCGGCACAAGCTATATTAACTGGCTTCATAAGATTTTTGACCCGAAGATTGAAGACGAATCTGAAAGGCTGAAATTCATTCTTGCCGCGTACAATGCAGGTCCGGGACATGTACTTGATGCTATGAAGCTGGCAGAAAAAAACGGAATGGATCCTCAGAAATGGGAGGATAACGTGGCAGTCTGGCTCCAGAAGAAGTCTGAACCGAAGTATTATAACGATGACGACGTAAAAAGCGGCTATTTCAGGGGTAAGGAGTCAATTGCATTTGTCAGCCAGATCCTCGACAGATATAGTCATTACAGAAATATTCTGCCTTCTTCTCCGGAAGCAAAATAAAGCCGCCTCATCTGGATTTTCTCAATCGTATTTAATTGCTTTAACAGGGGTTATTCTGCTTATGAGCTGTGATGGGACAAGCAGCATAAGAATGATAGCAGCCATTGTTCCGATATTGAGAAGTAGGATATGCACCGGATCAAGATTCACAGGCACCAGTTTAATGTAATATGACGAAGGGTCAAGTTTAAAAAGCCCGGTTTTCAGCTGAAGGAATGCGAGTCCGGCTCCAATTATATTCCCCCAGAAAAGTCCCTTGCCTATCAGATAGGCAGCCTGGTACAGGAATACTTTTCTGATCGAGACATCTTCTGAACCAAGTGCTTTCAGAACACCAATCATGTTAGTCTTTTCAAGAATCAGAATTAGCAGACCCGAAATCATGTTGAAGCCGGCAACAATAAGCATGAGAGTAATGATTATGATGACGTTAAGGTCCTGAAAATTCAGCCAGTCAAAAATCTGAGGATATTTTTCCCGGATGTTTGTGACCTTGAATTTGGTTTCCTCCTCTGCAATCCTGTAACCTATTGCATCCCTGACAGCCAAAGTGAGTTCGTCAGTTTTGTCAAAGTCGTCAACAAATATTTCGAATCCGCTCACCTGATCATCTTCCCAACCGTTCAGCCGCTTTATGTGACCTATGTCACAGAAGACATATATCTTGTCAAACTCCTCAAGGCTTGTTTCATAGATGCCGCTGATGGTGAATTTCCTGCTCCGGGGAGGGTCCTGCACGAAATACATTGCAAATGAATCGCCAGTCCTGAGCCTGAGCATATCGGAAATCTTTTTTGAAATAATAACCTGGTCGGTTCTTCCCGTATCACTTACTGTGAATATTTGTCCGTCCACCATGTTTTTGCCGAAATAGCTCCAGTCAAAATCACTGCCCACGCCCTTAAGCACCACACCCTGTATGTTTTCTTCGGTTTTAATGATACCCGCTTTGGTGGCAAAAACCTGAACATGACTTATGCCAGGGATCTTCTTAATCTTTGGTATGAACTCCTGGTTACTGCTTATAGGATTTGTCTCAAAAGAGATGTTGGAGTCAAAATTCACAATCTGGATATTGGATCCGAAGCCTACCACTTTTTCGCGAATCTGCTGTTTGAAGCCTGTAAGAATTGAAACTGCAAGTATCATAACTGCGAGCCCGAGGGCAATGCCTATGATGGCAATGACATTTATCGGACGCGAGAATGAAGTTCCTTGCCGCCTGCCTTTTATAAGTCTCCGGGCTATGAAATACGGAAAATTCATAAATATATTTGAGAGTCAAATTTATTAAATTATACGTGTAAACTGTTTAATTTCTCACGTTATCCGATTAATAAATTGGATTATTGACTCATATCCATAGGTTTATAATTATCAGATCGAGACTCTTAAAAAGATACTGATCATTGATTTTTACTGCCTTCATTTTGATAGATCGTCCAGCCTGTAGAACTGCATCGATAATAATATTGACCTTCATACCTCCTATTTTTTGCCATCACTCTTTGGATTAAGGTCAGCTCCTTTCAATATCACACTCTTTACAAAATAACAAAGGCACCGGGAAGATTCCTGATGCCTCTTAAAACTGAAACTATCTGATATTTATTTAAATATGCTCTAAAACATATATCCTATGACAACCCCGAAACCCTTGTTCCGAAGCTCCGGATTTTCCTTGTCTACTTTACTCAGACCCATGTCATACCTGAGGTCGGCAGTGACCGCTGTCCCGTTCAGGAGTTTTTTTGAGACTCCTCCTCCGAAGATCACACCCCAGTCATTCTTTTCTGCCTGATCATTAATGTCAACAGAAGTTGTTGTCCCGTCAAAACGTGATTTTTCGTGAACTGATGTAAGAAATCCTGCATAAGGTCCTGTAAAAAGACTGAATTTCCAGTCATCACCTACACCTGCCGCTTTAAAGTTGTATTTGGCAAGTAAAGGAACAGTAACATAATTGAACTCCCTAGTTAACACAGCCTTTTTCTGGTCTATCCATGATACAACTTTTTCACCTTTCTTTTTATAATTTACCTCAGTCTGGAATGAAAGTGAATTTCCTGTATCATATTCAAGCACTGCACCGAAAGTAAATCCCTGGTAAAGATCCACGTTGTTCCATAACAGCCCTAGTTCTGCCTGGGTTTCAACATTAAGGCCTGCATGAAGGCCATAATTAAACTGTGCATCTAGATTATTTGTCATTAAAACCAGAAACGACAATGCTGATGATAAAAAAATGCTCTTTTTCATTTTAGTTAATTTATATTGTTGTTAATCAAAAAAATAATTATCCATCTTCATACTGCATACAGTGAGAAGCTCTTCATCGCTAAATGCCATTTCCTTATTGAATTTTCTTAAAAGGGCAATTATCGTGTCTGCCTTGTCATCACTGCTGATCTGCATTGTTATATTCACGTTATAACCCGGCCATACGGCTGTATCGAATCGTGGCGTACCCTTTTCGTTACGGCTTATCACCTTATCAGTGATCTGATAGCTCGTTACACCGTTTTTGTCCAGTAGCTGGGTTACCTGGTCCATCATGCTTATGTTGCATGTACAAAATATAAACTTCATAATATCCTGATTTAGATTTGCTTCCTGTTGAATATTGCATAAAATACAGGTACGATTATTAATGTTATTAGCATTGAAAAAAGTAGCCCTCCGATCATTGTCACCGCCATAGGGGTGAACATCTCATAACCCATTCCCCTGTTGAGGGCCATCGGTACCATGGCAAGAATCATTGTTGAAGATGTCATTACTACCGGTCTCAGTCTAGAGCGGCCGGCTTCCTTTATTGCATCATAAAGATTGTATCCGCGTTTCCTTAGCAAATTCGTATAGTCAACAAGTATGATCCCGTTCTTGACAACAATCCCAGAGAGCATAATTATGCCGATAAAAGTTGTAATGCTTAGCGTGGTTCCTGTCAGAAGAAATGCAACTACAACACCTATTGCGGTGAAAGGCACTGCCATCATTATTATCATAGGATGTTTAAAGGACTCAAACTGTGCAGCCATAACCATGTATACAAGTAATATCCCTAACACAAGCACAAGAGTAAGATCACCAAACGATTCTTTCTGGGACGTCGTCTGGCCTTCTATTTTAAGATCGACGCCCTCCGGTTTTGGAACCGATTCCAGAACCTGTCGGACCTTTTTTGTTGCCTCACCCAGTGATATACCTTTCAGGTCTGCACTCACTGTTACATATCTCTGCTGCGATTCCCTTTTTATTTCCATAGGACTGTAACCCTGACGTATTGTAGCTACATCGGCAAGACGCACCTGTGTCTTTAGAAGGGTGGACAGTGTTATTCCTTTAAGAGAAGACAGATCAGATCTGTATTCCGGGGCATATCTTATCATTATGTCGTAGTCTTTTCCACCCTCGGATATTGACCCGGCTCCGGCGCCGTATACGCTCTGGCGTATCTGAAGGGCAATCATGGCCGGATTTAGCCCCATTGCTGAAGCCTTAGTCCTGTCAATAATGATCTCATAGTCCTGTTTTCCCGCATCTGCTGTTGATTCAACATCAATGAGCCCGTGAATTCTGCTCATTTCAGCTTTTAATAACCCCGCAGTTTTATTCAGAACCTCAATGTCATTACCGGATACCTTTATCTCGATAGGTTTTTTGTTTCCAAGGATTGCAGTTTCAAGGATATTGCCCGAGGTTACATGGAATTTTTCTATTTCAGGCAATGATGCAATTTTTGAACGGAGCATATCGCCTATTTCAGAAGCCTTTCTGTCGCGTTTGTCAGGTAACGTCAGATGGCATAGTACAGTGCCGATATTCTTACCTTCAGAGAATCCTACCATTGAAAGAAGCCCTTCCCGTGTCTGCCCTGATATTGATGCCAGTGTGCCGGGCACAATTTCAGGGATGTTATCTTCCATTATTTTCATTACTTCCCTTGCGACTCGGTCGGTTTCTGCCGGACTGGTTCCTACGGGTGTCTGAAAAACAACAATAACATCGCCGGCATCAAACATCGGAAGATAATCAGTACCTATTTTTTTAAATCCCAGTATCGATGCCAGAAGAACAGCCAAAGAGGTTACAACAACCACCGTTTTGTGATTCATAGCCCAACCAAGCAGTTTTTTATATGTATTTTCCGTGATGACCAGATAGCGTTCACTTGTATCATAGATTCTTGACCTGAGATTAGAAGAGTCATTTGAACTTTTCTTTTTTAAAAGCCGTGATGAAATCATAGGAGAAAGAGAAAGAGCTATGATAAGTGAGGAGATAAGTGTCACAGAGGTAAGTGCAGCAAGCTGACGGAAGAAAATGCCTACCACACCTCCGACGAATATGAGGGGAATGAATACCACCAATACGGTTGTTGTTGAGGCAACTACTGCCAATCCCACTTCGCTAGTGGCAAAAATTGCCGCTTCTCTTGGCCTCTCACCCCTTGCAATGTGCTGTGTAATGTTTTCAAGGACCACAATTGCATCAT